>JBEAXB010000126.1:0-4278 GCA_041160045.1 Actinomycetota bacterium | reverse complement strand
CGAGCCTCCCACGTTCCTGCCCTTGGGATTGGCGCCTGTGCAGTACTACCGTGGTCCTCGTGCCACTCCTGATTCCGACTAAGAAGCAAATCCGATGATTCGTCGGGCTGTGTGGTTCATCGGTGGCGCAATCGCCGGAGTGACGGGCATGTCGTGGGCACGTCGCAAACTCACGATCCTGGCCGACCAGATCACGCCCGCAAATGTTGGGCACCTCATTGCATCTGCAGTTCGTCGCACAGCGAGACAAGTACGTCGTGCTCTGGGCGCCGCAGTTGTTGCATACAAAGGCCCCGCAGTGGTCGATGTGCGCGTCCCGCCAGACTCCGTGTCAACAGTGAAGAATGCCTCGCACCGTCACAACTCACCTCGTCGGAGAAGCACTCACAGATAGGATGGGGCACTCATGCCTTCTCCGTCTGCTTCGAAAATCCCTCGCTCTGCCGATGAGCTCCGTGGGGCCTTCTCCGGGTTCTTTGCCGAGCGCGGTCACGTCATCGTGCCGTCGGCCACGCTGATTCCCCACGATCCCACTTTGTTGTTCACCGTTGCGGGCATGGTGCCGTTCAAGCCGTACTTCATGGGTGATGAAGTCGCTCCGTACGATCGCGCGGTCACTGTTCAAAAGTGCGTGCGTGCGGGTGGTAAGCACAACGACCTCGACGAAGTAGGTCGGACAAAGCGACATCTTGTGTTCTTCGAGATGCTCGGCAACTTCAGTTTCGGTGATTACTTCAAAGCTGATGCCATTCCGTGGGCCTGGAACTTGGTGACTGAAGTGTTCGGTTTCGATGGTGACCGTTTGTGGATCACTGTTCACGAATCCGACGATGAAGCCGAAGCAATCTGGCATGAACAAGTCGGTGTTCCGATGGAACGCATCCAACGTCTCGGCGACAAGGACAATTTCTGGCAGGCAGGCGATACCGGACCATGTGGTCCGTGTTCCGAGATCCACATCGACCGCGGTCCGGCGTTCGGGCCCGACGGTGGCCCACTCAATGATCCGCACGGTGACCGGTTCATGGAATTCTGGAACCTCGTATTCATGCAGTACAACCAGGCTCCCGATGGCTCGCGTTCCGCATTGCCAAAGCCCAGCATCGATACCGGGGCTGGTCTTGAGCGCATCCTTGCACTCGTGCAAGGTGTCGACTCCGTGTGGGAGACAGATGTGCTGTTCCCAATCATCGAACAGGCCCAGTCAACAACCGGCGCGTTCTACAAAATCGGCGACTACGAGGATCGCAACAGTTTCAGCCTTCGTGTTCTTGCCGAACACGCACGGTCTGCGGCGATGCTGATCAACGATGGCGTGTTCCCAAGCAATGAGAACCGTGGCTATGTGTTGCGTCGAATCATTCGTCGTGCAGTGCGTCATGCGTACCTTCTCGGAACCGAGAAATTAGTGATGCCGGCCCTCGCCAACACTGCGATTGATGTCATGGCAAACGCTTACCCAGACGTTGCAAAGAATCGTGATTTTGTTCTTGGTGTTCTCACCAAGGAAGAAGAACGCTTCCGCCATACTCTCAAGACCGGATTGACCATTCTTGAAGACGATCTCTCTGGTGGAGGATCGAAGTTGTCAGGTTCTTCGGCCTTTCTATTGCACGACACATACGGCTTTCCATTGGAACTCACTCAGGAAATCGCCGGAGAACGCGGCGTGGAAGTTGATATCGCTGGTTTCGAAACCGAGATGAACGAGCAACGCACGCGAGCAAAGAGTGCCCGCAAGTCGGGTCGCGCCGATGGCGACCGTGTCGAGGCCTATCGCGAGGTCATGGAAACCCATGGCACCACCGAATTTGTTGGCTATGTTCATGACACTGCAGAAGCAACGATTCTTGCAATCATCGATGGAGATGAAACATCTGTCGAGGTGTTTCTCGATCACACGCCGTTCTACGCCGAAAGCGGCGGACAGGTCGGCGACATCGGCACGATCTCTGGCGTCGGATTCGAACTGTCGGTCACCGACACGTCGTTTGCTCTTCCTGGGCTACGTCGCCACATTTGTTCAGTTGTCTCGGGTGAACCTGTTGAGGGTGCGGTTGTCTCTGCTCGCATCAACACCGAAGCACGCGCAGCAACCCGTCGCAACCACACCGGAACGCACGTTCTTCATTGGGCATTGCGCACCGTTCTCGGCGAGCACGTGAAGCAGGCTGGCTCGCTTGTGTCGCCCGATCGTTTGCGATTCGACTTCAGTCATTACGACGCGGTGACTCCGGAAGAGATTGCCCGCATCGAAGAATTGGCCAATGCCCAGGTGCTTGCCAATACTTCAGTGAGTGCAACGGAATCCTCAAAAGAAGAAGCCTTGGCGGCAGGAGCCATTGCGTTCTTTGGCGACAAATACGGAGACGTTGTTCGCGTATTGAAAGCTGGCGCATCCACCGAATTGTGTGGTGGCACCCACGTATCGGCCACCGGCGATATCGGCACGATCAAAATCATTGGTGAGTCATCGATTGGTTCCAACTTGCGCCGCATCGAGGCAGTGACCGGAGCCAACTCGGTTGCGTACATTCAGCGCACCGATGACATTCTTGGCCAGGTTGCAGCTGCAGTCGGCACGCGTCCAGAGGATGCGTTGGCCGGAGTCATGCGCAAACTCGATGATCTGAAGTCGGCACAAGATGAACTGAAGGCACTGCGTGCAAAGTTCGCGACGGGTCGTGCTGTCGAGCTTGCGGGCGATGCAGTCGATGGTCTTGTCGTTGCCAGGGTGGACGGAATTGCAGCTGGCGATCTTCGCGATCTCGCAGTGGCAGTTCGCCAGAACGCCGGAGTGAGGGCAGTAGTTCTTGGCGGAGTCACCGACACCGGTGGCGTTTCGCTCGTATCTGCCACAACATCATCAATGTCATGTGCAGCCGCCGATCTACTCAAGGACGCTGCGCGTGCAGTTGGCGGTGGCGGTGGCGGTAAGGGTGATGTCGCAACTGCTGGCGGCAAGAATGTTGAAGCACTTGATCTTGCGTTGTCTCTCGCCCGCGAGGCAGCCATCGCAGTGATGGGCTCGGCTCAGTAGCGCTGTGCGGGTTCTTGGCATCGATCTCGGATCCAAACGAATCGGTATCGCCACGTCTGATCGCAGTGGCTTGATCGCAACACCGCTGACCGTTTTACAACGGTGCGGGTCGATGGGCGGCGATCACCGCAACATCGCAAAAATGGTTGTCGAAGAAGAAGCTCTCGCTGTCATCGTCGGGCTTCCCCTGAACATGGACGGCTCTGAAGGAAGCGCCGCAAAGGCCGCCCGCGCCGAGGCTGAACGTATGGCTACGGTGGTGGGAGTGCCAGTCCATGTATACGACGAACGACTCACCACTGTGGAAGCAGATCGTGTCCTTCTTGAAAGAAACATGAACGCTCAAGCACGACGAAAAGTTGTCGACAAAGTGGCCGCCGCTGTCATGTTGCAGGCCTGGCTCGATGCACGGCGTCATCAAGGAAATATGTGAACGGCGACCCGCTGTTGCCAAATGATTGGCACGAAGATCCCTGGGATGACGTGGCGGTTCTTGACGAACAATCTGTCGCGAACGAAGCGCCATCTTTCGATCAACTGCGCGGACCAGCAAAACGGTTAGTGGCTGTTCTTGTTGCATCGGTTTTGTTGCTTGGCGTGGCTGGTTGGTGGGTGGTGCACGCGCTGAATCCGTCCGGTGAGCCTGGCGTCGCCATCAACTTCACCGTCAACGAAGGTGACACGCTTGATTCTGTTGCGTCACGTCTCGACGACGCCGGAATCATCGGCAATGCAACTCTGTTTCGTTGGTATGCCTCCACCAAAGCAGACGTGAAATTGGTTCCCGGCTACTACGCCCTGCGTCCAAAAGACAATGCTGGCTATTTCTTACTGTCACATTTCCTGAAGGAATGACAGTGACCCAGATGGCCACCCGTCTTGCCGAGAAGATGACATTCCTTCAGGCCGAAGATTTCATCACCGCAGCCACCGATGGTTCTGTTGTGTCCGAGCTTTCGCCCAAGGGAAGCACCTCGCTCGAAGGGCTTTTGTTCCCCGACACGTATCAAATCTCCGGTGACGACGACGAATCTCGTGTCGTTGCACGTCTCGCCTCAATGATGCAGCGAGTTGCTCGTCAAGTGGATCTGGTAGCTGGAGCCAAAACGCGTGGCTACTCACCGTATGAGATTCTCATCATCGCTTCGATGGTGGAGCGCGAAGCCAAGGTTCCGGCTGATCGGGCAAAAATCGCGCAAGTGATTTACAACCGTCTGGCAAAAAAGATGAAGCTCGAA
>JBEAXB010000125.1:0-3950 GCA_041160045.1 Actinomycetota bacterium | reverse complement strand
CTCGTTGCACAGAAATCCTCGCCCTGTTTCTTCAAAGAAGAAGTCCACCCGTGCCATTCCTTCGCAGTGCAATGCTTCGTATGCCCGAATTGCGAGGGCGCGAACGGTGTCTGATTGTTCGGCGGAGAGATGTACCGGAATGTTCAGGGTCGCAGCGTCGGTGACGTACTTGTCCTCGTAGTCATAAAACTCATTACCCGGAATAATCTCACCGACAACCGAAGCAGTCGGAGTTCGGTTGCCAATGACTGCAACTTCGATTTCTCGTGCTGTCACTGCTTCCTCGCAGATCACCCATTGGTCGTATTGAGTGGCAAGGGCGCAAGCCGTGCGTAACTCATCGGCGTTGTGGGCCTTCGAGACACCAATGGAAGAGCCCATGTTGGCTGGCTTGACGAACATGGGAAAGCCAAGTGTTGCGGATGCCCCAACGAGCGCTGCATCAGTGATCTGATCTTCCCGAAATGTCAGATGACGCACTTGAGGAATTCCGGCATGGGCAAAAATCGTTTTCGAAACACCTTTGTCCATTGCGACTGCGCTGGCAAGAACTGCACTTCCGACATACGGAAGATCGAGCAACTCGAGAAGGCCTTGAATCGTGCCGTCTTCACCGAGCGGGCCATGAAGAAGAGGCATGACGACTGTGGAGTTGTTTGCTGACAACTGGGCGATGACCGCTGTTGTTGTCTGTTCTCCGGTGGCGTGAAGATGGTCTGGAACCGTGTTCGGGTCTACTCCGCCATGTGGCAGTTGATCCATCTGTGGAAGATGCCAGGAACCGTCTCTGCTGATCGCAATAGGGACCGTGCGATAGACCGAGTGATCGACGGCGCGAAGAACATGGGCGGCGGTGACACAGCTCACGTCGTGTTCGGCCGACTGTCCGCCGTACAGAACCACAAGAGTGGTGCGGGTATCAAGAAAGTCCATCGACACGACGGTACTCGCCACTAAGGTCTTCCCATGCGCATCACGGCCTCTGAAGTGGCGCTCGCCACACACGGGCAACTGATTGGTCCCGATATCTCAGCACACGGCATCGCTTTTGATTCTCGAGCCCTGATCAGTCAGCAGGCATTTGTCGCGATTCCTGGTGTTCGGGATGGGCACGACTTTCTCGGCGATGCATTCAGCAATGGTGCTCCTTTTGCAATTGTGACCAAGGGTCATGCAGTGGAAGGAAAGACATGTGTCGAAGTTTCTGACACGGTTGTTGCTCTTGCAGCACTTGGACGTCATTGCCGTGAACGTTTGACCGGCACGGTGGATGGTCGCGTGATCGGCATCACGGGCTCCGTCGGAAAAACCAGCACGAAGGATCTTGTTCGGGCAGTGTTTGGCTCAGAGTTCACGCGCACCCATGCGCCGGACAAGTCCCTGAACAACGACATTGGTGTCCCAGTCACGATTATCAATGCACCGGATGATTGTGATGCCCTCATCGTGGAAATGGGCATGCGTGGTTTCGGAGAGATTGCTCGACTTTGCGACATTGCTTTGCCAGCTATCGGTGTGATTACGGCCATTGGCGATGCACACGGAGAACGTGTCGGCGGTATCAAAGGCGTGGTTCGTGCCAAGGCCGAACTACTCAATTCGTTATCGGATACAGGGACAGCAATAGTGAATGGTGACTCCGACCTCGTGATGGAAGCTGCGAGCGAAACAAAAGCTCGACACATCACCTTCGGATTTTCCCCGTCATCCGATGTATGTTGCGAGATCATCGCTGCAGATGATCGAGGTTCCATGACCGTGCGATTCACTCATGGCACCGACAGTGCAACGGGAGTCGTGCCGTTGATTGGCACTCACATGGTTACGAACGCTGCAGCTGCTGTCGCCGCTGGTATCGCTGTCGGTATCTCGCTTGCACAATGTGTCCGTGCCCTTGAGGATGTGGCTCCGGCGCCCCAGCGCATGCGATGGATGGCCGGCCGTGCAGGCGCGCGCATTCTTGATGATTCATATAACGCCAACCCGTTGTCGATGATGGCGGCGGTGGAGACTGTGGCCTCAATCGATGCGTCTCGCAGGATTGCAGTTCTCGGATTGATGGCAGAGGTGGACGATGCAGCAGTGGCTCACAGCGATATCGCTTCGGCATGTGCGCGGATGCACATTGAATTGTTGCCGCTAGATACCGATATGTACGGTCTGCCGGCGCTCTCGATCGAAAAAGTGATGGAGCGACTGGCTTCTATCGATGAGTCAGTGGTTGTCTTGGTGAAAGGCTCGCGGGTGGCCGCAACCGAACGAATCGTTCAATTGCTCACGGATTGAGTTTCGGTTTTTGCATCGAGTTTTTCGATGTTGCACCACCAGGCAAGGACAACTGCCCACGCCGCACCGAAATACAGAACAGGTCGTGAACCAATGGCGTCCATGATGGGGCCAAAGATTGCATTACCGATTGGAATGGTGCCTCCGAATGCCATGAACCACAAAGCCATGACTCGAGCACGTACCTGAATTTCAAGGCGACTTTGAAACACGGTCATCAACGAAGTGGTGGTTCCGAAATAGGCAAAGCCAAGAAAAAATGCAGTGACGAAAGCAAGTGTGGTTCCACGAACTGTTGCGAACAATGTCATCGTGATTGCGAATGTGAAGAACCCGTATCTGGAGACAGACCGTTTGTCGAATGGGGCAAGAATTGTTCCGATGGCAAGTGCGCCGAGAAGTGCACCGAAGCCCCAGGTGGCGTACAGCCATTTGTACGTCACGGTTTTGGGTTCAATGCCAAAGGTGAGGTCTGCAACTGCGGGAAACAGGCCGACGAATGGCAGACAGAACATCGAAAAGGAGCACATCGTCAGAAGCATGCGGCCAACAGCTGGTCTGTCTCGAGCGACGCGGAATCCGCCAGTGAAAGATTTGAGTCCCTTTTCTTTGTGCGTGTTGTTGGCAGGGAGTGTGATGCGCAGCACGGCCCAGGTGACGAACAAGTAGGTGGCAGCGTTGAAGATGAAGACCTGACCTGCAGTCATGCCCCAGCTCATCATGAGTGCGACAAGGATTGGCCCGGTCACTCGCGAACCGTTAATCGAGGCAGAGTTCAAACTGATCGAACCACCCAGGTCTTCGGGGCGAACAAGACTGGGGAGAACAGCGGAAAATGCGGGTGCATTGCATGCATTGCCGATACCAACACTGAGTTGAGCGATGAAGAGAGCCCAAATGGGGGCGTGGCCGATAGTAAGAACGCCGAGCATGACCGAGCCGAACATCTGAATCGATTGTGAAAATACGAGCCACTTCTTGCGATCGATTCTGTCAGCCAGAACCCCGGCAGGGATGGAGAGCAACAGCAATGGTCCGAGCTGGGCAAAGATGAATATGCCGACTGCGGATGCACTCTTCGTGCGTTCGTAGACATAGGCCGGAAGAATGACATTTTGCATCCAGGTGCCGATGTTCGATAAAAAATTCGAATACCACATGACGCGAAAGTCTCGGTAGGCGAAGGCGGCCCGCGCAGTTCCTGGCTTTGGCGGCTGGCGCTTGCGCGCGGTATTGGTCGCTTCAGTCGTCATAGGGTCAATCTGACGCTACTTGTTCTGGCCCTATGTCGCCTTGTTGGTCCGCCGTCTGCCATCACAAAAGTACAAGAATGAGACAATGAGCACACACGAGACTCGTTCAGTTATCCCAGGTTCCGCTCCGAAAGATGAATCATGTCGCACAAAATTCGGAACGTTTGCCGAATGTCCTTTGTGCAGCGGTGACCTGACTCCGGAGCATGCTCACTTCAAGTGCCGTACCTGCGGATGGCGAGACAGTTGCTGTGATTAGTTCGCGGTACTGAACGACACTGGTAGTGACGATGGGCCAAAGATGCCGACACCTGTGGGTTTGTATTCCACCACGCCGTTGAGTGCAAGATTCGGAAGACGCTGAGAGAGCACAACGAAGGACTCCTGCAGTTCCGCACGCGCGAGTGAGGC
>JBEAXB010000124.1:0-9299 GCA_041160045.1 Actinomycetota bacterium | reverse complement strand
GGACACATTTGTGCAATTGGCCACTGGTCGAGCAACGCACGAACAACTTGCTTCGCACATCACAAGTGCCGGCGACACTGAACTGGCGACACGCGTCGTGTCTCAGTTCAACATGATGATCTAGAGCTCGGAAGCCTTCGGGCCAACAGCACCAATGGCTGCGAAATAAGCAACGTGCGCGTCTGCAACATGCACGACATCCACGTCATCAAGAATCTCTACGCCACGTTGTGCGGCCTGCGCTAACAAGTGCGCAGCCAATGTTGTCTCGTCGACCACGATTGGCACCGTGATGTCTTGCACACGGTCGGTGACATCAAGTGGCAGCAGATTGCGTTCGTGCATCCACGATAAGTGTGCCCGCAACAACTCGCGCACTTCGTCCATGGTGAGACGGGCTTGGGTGTCCTCTGGCAAGGATGCAGCCACAAACTGAACTGCTTGTTCGATGTCGTAAATCACGCGCGGTGACACAGTGTCGAGGCGACGTGCCTCTCTGCCGACGACAACTGCGGCGATGACAAACACCAGGATCGCAGAAATGATGGCGAACACGATGGTGATGGCGGGCATGCACTCAGCCTATGTCGCCTGCGTATTTGTCGCCCGCAAAATGACCCTTGGAAATGGAAGAACCCGGGCACAAGGCCCGGGTTCCACCGAAAATATGTATCGAGTGATCAGATACCGATGCGTGTAGCAAGAAGCTCACGATGGTATGTCGGATCGCCGAAGATAAGTTCGCTTGACTTTGCACGCTTGAAGTAAAGGTGTGCTGGGTGTTCCCAGGTGAAACCAATACCGCCGTGAATCTGGATGTTCTCTGCAGCTGCGTGGAAGTACGCCTCTGAGCAGTAAGCCTTTGCAAGTGAAGCAACCGAAGGAAGTTCTTCGTTCATTTCTGCTGCACACCACATGCCGTAGTAAGCAGCGGACTTTGCTGATTCAACTTCAAGCAACATGTCTGCACACTTGTGCTTGATGGCCTGGAACGAACCGATTGGACGGCCGAACTGGATGCGGTCCTTTGCGTACTGCACTGCCATCTCGAGCACTTTCTGTGCTCCACCGACCTGCTCGGCTGCAAGTGCAACTGCGGCAAGATCGTTGACCTGCGACAAGATCGCTCCGCCAGCGCCTTCGGCACCGATGAGCTTTGCTGGAGTGCTGTTGAACTCGAGCTTTGCTTGCTTGCGTGTCTGGTCCATGGTGGACAATGCGGTGCGGGTAAGACCAGCAGCATTGCCGTCCACTGCGAACAAGCTCACACCCTTTGCTGTGCGAGCAGCAACGATGATGAGGTTTGCAGTGTGGCCATCGAGCACGAAGCTCTTTGTGCCTGAGATGGTGAAGTCTGAGCCGGAGCCTTTTGCTTCGATTGTGATTCCTGCTTCGTCCCAACGGCCTGATGGCTCGGTGGTAGCAAGTGTTGCGATGGTCTCGCCGCTTGCGATGCCGGGAAGGTATGCCTTCTTTGCAGCATCGTCACCCGAAAGGAGCAACGCGTTTGCTGCAAGCACAACGCTCGAGAAGTACGGAGCGCACAGCAATGCGCGACCCATTTCTTCAAGCACGACGCCGAGCTCGATGAATGAGAAACCTTGTCCACCGAATTCTTCGGGGATTGCAAGGCCCTGCAATGCCATCTCGCCAGCCATCTGTGACCAGACTGCTGCGTCGTAACCGACTTCTGTCTCCATCTGCTCGCGCACTGCGGTCTCTGAGGACTTGGCCTCAAGGAACGAGCGCACCATCTTGCGGAGTTCTTCTTGTTCTTCACTAAATGCAAAATTCATGAACACATTCTGCAATCAGGAGCCAGAGCCGCGCTAATCGTGTTGTGTACACGGGTGTACACACTTTCCGCTAGCCTTCCCACCATGGCAATAGTCGGTATGCGCGAGTTCCGCTCGGCTCTCTCTACATATATACGTCGGGCCCAGATGGGCGAACGGGTCGTGGTCACGGTCGATGGGTCCCCCGTTGCCCAATTGTCGAATATGGGATCTGACTATTCCGGCATCACCATCGCCGACCTCGTCGCGCGCGGCCTCGTGTTGGCCCCGCGTCGGCGCGGAGACTGGGTGCCCGTTGAGCCACTTACCTTGTACTCAGGTGCCCGCATCGATCGCGCACTGGCGCAAATTCGCGCATGACCGTTGTTCTTGATGCGAGTGCCTTGCTCGCCCTCCACATTGACGGGCCACAACGCGACATCGTGCGCACAATGTTGGAAAGCGACACCACGTGGGTGGCCTGTGCGATTGCACTCAGCGAATCAATTGCCGCCGCCTCACGACTCACCGACGAAGAGGTGCTCGCCCGACACCTCGAGGACATGATGCGTCATACGTGGGATTTTCTGCATGTCGTACCGATCGATCAGTCACTCCTCGACGAAGCCACCACCCTGTGCCAGTCGCAACCAGTCGGTGTTTCAGCCGCTTTGCACCTGGCTGCAGCATCTCGCCTTCCCGCTCCTGTGCATTTTATTACTTTTGATGCCTCGCAAATCCCCGTTGCCCTGTCATTGGGCTTCGAGGTTGTGTCAGGCTAGGCACATGGCCAGTTCGCTCGGAACACTTCACTATTTCGATCATCGTCTCGAAGTGCACCGCGTTGTTGTCGGCCCCTATGCAAACAATGTCTTTGTTGTTCGATGCAAACACACCGGCGATGCAGTGCTCATCGATGCTGCAAACGAACACGAGCGACTTCTTGATTTGTGCCAGGTGCTCGGCGTGCGAAAGGTGCTCGAGACACACGGCCATCACGACCACATCCAGGCAATCCCTGCAATGCGCGAAGCCGGCTACGAAGTTGCAGTCACACACGGCGATGCCGGCATGTTGAAAGATGTCGGTTACGACGTGTTCCTTGACGATTCCCAAATCATCGAAGTGGGCAAGGCCACACCCCCGGCTCTGTTTCCTTCAAAGTGCTCGATGCTCCTTTGTTGTTCACCGGCGACACACTGTTCCCGGGCGGTCCCGGTGCCACTCATTTCGAGGGAAGCAGTTTCGACACCATCATCGAATCACTCGATACTCGTTTGTTCACTTTCCCCGGCAACACAGTTGTTCTTCCTGGCCACGGCGTCGACACCACGATCTCCACCGAACGCCCACACCTGGCCGAATGGGTCGCTCGTGGCTGGTAACGGCGCATTTCGCCTCGGTGGCATGGCCCTCGACCCTGCGGTTCTGCCTCATATCGTCGACAACGCTTTTGTTGCAGCAGACGGACGGGCATTCCCCGATGTCCGCGCAGATCTTCGCCGCATCCCGTCATTGCGCAATGCATTCACTGTTGTGTGGATGTACGCACAAAACATTGCAATCATCGCCATCGCGTTGCGCATCAATCATCCGATTGTCTGGGTGATCACGTTTCTTCTCATGGGTCGCATGCATGCCCAGTTCGCTTCGCTGATGCACGAAGCGGCACATCGATTGCTGTTCAAGAACAGAAACGCAAACGATTGGGTTGGCGACTGGCTTCTCGGATATCCGGTGATCACAAGTACACCCGCGTATCGTCGCGTGCACATGGCACACCATCGCGAGGAATTCGGCCCTGACGAGCCCGACATTGCGCTGTACGCGAACTACCCGGTGCAACGTGCAAGCGTGCGTCGCAAATTGATCCGCGATATCACCGGTCGCACCGGTGCAAAACTTTTCCGTAATCAGATGCGCGGATTTCGCTCTCCCGATAGTCGGGTGCGCCACACGTTGTGGCGCATGACCGCAGTACAAGTTGTCATCGCCGGTACTTTTGCCGCTGTCGGTCATCCGTGGCTGTACCTCGTGTTGTGGGTATTGCCGTATTTCACTTTGTGGCGCGTCATCAATCGCCTGCGTTCAATTGCCGAGCATGGCGGACTTCGCGCCGACAACGATCGCCGCATCACAACGCACTCTGTCGCTCAGCATTGGCTGGCCCGTTTTTATCTGGTTCCGTACAGCATCGGATTTCACCTCGCCCACCATGTGGACTCTGGCGTCCCCTTTCGTCACTTGGCCAAGTACCACAAGATGCTTGAGGCGGCCCACTACATCGACGCCGCCACCGAATATTCGTCATATCGAGCCCTGTGGCGCACCATCTCGGCTGGTGACGAGTTACCACTACGCCCATAGTGCTAATTCGGCTCGGCTGCCTAGACTGACGGGGTGAGTGAATTGTTCCGCATCAGCGACCTCCATGCCCGTCCTGTCTCAGACGACACCGAGCCCCAGGAAGACATCCTGCGTGGCTTGTCGCTCTCTATTGCGGCCGGCGAGATCCACGCCATCATGGGCCCGAACGGTTGTGGCAAGTCCACACTTGCCAGCACTCTCCTTGCATCTCCCGAATACGAAGTCACAAGTGGCGACATCATGTACAAGGGCGAAAACATCACCGATTGGCCGACCGATGCACGAGCAAAGGCCGGCATCTTCCTTGCATTCCAGTATCCGCAAGAAATCGCCGGTGTCTCGGTCATTCAGTTTTTGCGTCAGTCATTGTCGGCACGCAAAGGCATCGATCTTTCCGTGCTTGAACTTCGCTTGTCCGCAATGGATTGGATGAAGCGTCTCGGCATGGATTCATCATTCGTCGATCGTTACCTCAATGAAGGTTTCTCTGGTGGCGAAAAGAAGCGCAACGAGATCATGCAGATGGCCCTTCTCGAACCAGAGTTTGCAGTTCTCGATGAAACAGACTCCGGCCTCGACATCGATGCATTGCGCATCGTTGCAAAAGGAATCCGTGAAGTGCGCGCCGATCGCCCGAACCTCGGCATCCTCCTCATCACTCATTACCAACGCCTCCTCGACGAACTGCAGCCTGATTTCGTGCACATCATGATTGATGGTCGCATCGTGAAGTCCGGTGGCATGGAAGTTGCAGCAGAGCTCGAAAAGAATGGCTACGAGGCGTACAAGGCCTCCGTGTGATGACGTTCGATGTACAGCGCATCCGCGCTGACTTTCCGGTTCTTGCAGAACTGATCAATGGCAAGCCACTGGTCTATCTCGATTCGGCGAACACATCACAAAAACCAAATGCAGTAATCGATGCAATGACGCAGTTCATGCAGCATGGTTACGGCCCTACCAATCGCAGCGCATACACACTCGCAGCAGCAGCCACCGACAAGTTCGAGGGCGCCCGAGCAAACATTGCCCGCTTCATCAACGCGCCCAAAGTGCACGAAATCATCTACACGAAGAACGCCACCGAAGCACTCAACTTGATTGCCCATTCGTGGGGCGGCGCCAATCTTTCTGCAGGCGATGTCGTTCTTCTCACACACATGGAACACCATGCCAACATCGTTCCGTGGCAGATGCTTGCTGCTCAACGTGGGTTTACCATTCGCTATGTTCCGCTCACATCCGATGGGCTTCTCGACCTTTCCGATCTGGATGCATTGCTCGATGGTGCGAAAGCATTTTCTTTCACGGCCATGTCGAATGTCCTTGGCACAATCAACCCCGTCAAGGAACTATGTGCCGCAGCACATCGTCATGGCGCAATCGCCATCGTCGACGGTTGCCAGTCGGTTCCCCACATGGTCACCGATGTCCAGGATTGGGATGCAGACTTCGTTGCATTCAGTGGTCACAAAATGGTGGGCCCATCAGGTCTTGGCATTCTCTGGGGCCGCGAGGCGCTCCTCGATGCAATACCGCCGTTTCTTGGTGGCGGCAACATGATCTCCGATGTCAAACTCGACGGGTTCACATGTGCCGAACTGCCAGCAAAGTTCGAAGCCGGCACTCAGCCAATCATTGAAGCAATTGGTCTCGGTGCAGCAGTTGATTACCTCTCGGCAATCGGCATGCAGAACATTCGTGATCACGAACACGCCATGACCACCCTTGCGCTCACCACATTGAAGGATCGTTTCGGAAACGACATCACGATTCATGGAAGTTGCGATGCAAACGTGCGCGGCGCCACCATCAGTTTTGCCTTCCGCGATGTCCATCCTCACGACATCAGCCAGGTTCTCGATCAGCGCAATGTTTGTGTCCGTGCCGGCCACCACTGCGCCAAACCCCTCATGAAACTGCTTGGCGCCAACGCCACCGTTCGCGCCAGCTTCTATCTGTACAACACCGCCGACGAGATCACCGCCCTGTGCGATGGCCTTGCCGAAGCGGGAGACTTCTTCACCCTCTAGCCTGATACTCGGAGACACACATGCCCGGATTAGAAGACCTGTACCGCGAGATCATCCTCGATCACTACAAGAGCCCGCGTAACCGCGGATCGCTCGAGCCTCCTGCCGTGCGCAGCGAAGGGCACAACCCATTGTGTGGCGACGAGATCGAAGTGTTCCTCACTGTTGAAGATGGCATCATCTCCGACATCAAGATTGGCGGACAGGGCTGCTCAATCAGTCAGAGCTCTGCATCAATGATGAGTGCTGCAGTCAAGGGCAAGCCCATCGAACAAGTGCGCGCCCTCATTCATCGCTTCAAGCACATGATGTCGATCGATGAAGGTGGCGAAGAGCCAGATACCTCCACCCCACTTGGCGATCTCGAAGCATTGCAAGGCGTCGTCAAGTTTCCTGTGCGCATCAAGTGTGCGGTTCTGTCCTGGAACACACTTGCTGAAGCCCTTGATATCGCTGCTGAATAGCGCATTCCCCCATTACCCACGCACCGACAGTTAGCCTCGACTCGTGATGACCTTCCCCCAACGTCTCGTAACTATCACTGTTGCCTTGACCACAATCGTGCCTGCAGGATTTGCTGCGGCTCCTGCATCGACTGTTCCTGCCACTTCGGTTCCGCAAACCACCACAACGTCCACGTTGCCTCCCGTGTCGGAACGACCACGCGGACGAGTTGCCATCGGATTTGCGCGCGTCGTGATCAGTGAGCAACGTGTGTACGTGTACAACAAGCGCAAGCGGCTGATTGCCACATTGCCCGCATCAACCGGCCTGTTCGACACGACTCCCAAATCTGCTCAGGCGTATTACGCACCGAGCCCAAATGAGCGCATGCGCTTCATGACCCGATTCACCAAGGGTCGCGAAGGCGGCAACATTGGCTTCCACGGAATCCCGTACAAGGTCACCAAAGCCGGAGAGATCCCTTTCCCGACACCTCTCGGGGTGGCCCCTTCCTCTCACGGATGTGTCCGTATGCGCGTTGCCGATGCCAAGTGGCTGTTTAGCAACATGAAAATCGGGACCGTCATCTCGGTTGTCCGCTCCAGGGACTGACATACCCCTTTCTCAGTAGTAGTTTTTGACCTGTAGGTCATCTCACATAGGGGAAATCATGGTCGCTCGCGCAACGTTTAAATCATTCGAGGAATCCACCAAAGAAGAGTGGGCAAACATCATGGTGTGTCTGCAAGACACGCAAGCCATGGTTGCCGACAGGGTCCTGCAGCAGCTCGTCATGCTCGAAGAAGATCACGGTGGGTTTCCCATCAACCGTCTCGAACATTGTCTGCAAACTGCAACACGTGCTGAAAAAGACGGGCGTGATGCCGAATACATCGTGTGCTCACTCGTGCACGACATCGGTGACAACCTTGCGCCGTTCAACCACCCAGAGATTGCAGCCGCGATCATCAAACCCTTCGTGTCCGAAGCAAACCATTGGATGGTGCAGCATCACGGAATTTTCCAGGGCTACTACTTCTGGGATTACATCGGTCTCGACAAGTTTGCCCGTGAGAAGTTCCGTGGCAATGAGTACTTCGAATACACCGAGGAATTCTGTGCCAAGTACGACTCTCCCGCCTTCGATGCGGACTACAAGAGTGCCCCGTTGTCGCACTTCGAGCCCCTCATTCGCGAGATGTTCAAGCCGAAGGGCCGATAAGCGGAAGAAATACTCTGTGTTCTTCTGAGCCCACAAGAACCCGTTGTAAGTTCTGTGCACCAACTCAATCGGAGACACACATGAAAATCACTCTTCTCGGAACCGGTAGCCCATTGCCAAGTGCAACATGTGCAGGCCCGGCCACTCTTGTTCAAGCCGCAGGGCAAAACCTTCTCGTCGATGCTGGTCGTGGCGTCATCATGCGCCTCGTTGGTGCGGGTTGTCCGCCTGCATTCGTATCTGCAGTACTTCTGACGCATCTTCATTCCGATCACATCTGTGACCTGAATGATGTAATCACCACACGCTGGATCTCGACTCCCGCCGCAACCCCGTTGCCCATCTACGGACCTGTCGGAACGAAAAAAATGGTGGACGGCCTGCTTGCGATGTTGTCCCAGGATGAGACTTACCGTCTCGACCACCACGCCGATCTGCGCGCAGCTGGCGGCATGAAGGTGGAAGTGCACGAGATCGAAGCAGGAGCGTCATTCGCAATTGGCGATGTTGCCATTTCGGTTCATGCAACGGATCATCGACCTGTCGGGCCAACAATCGGTTTCCGCATCGAAAACGAAAGCACCGTTGCCGCAATCGCCGGTGACACCATCCCGTGCGACGGCTTGTACGAGATGTGCAACAACGCGGACTTCTATGTGCAAACAGTGTTGCGTGAAGACCTCGTGCGAACCTTTGCCCCGCTTATTCCAACTGGCGATCGATTCCTCGATATTCTCGACTACCACTCCACAGTGCAACAAGCCGCTCAGACCGCTACAAAATGCGGAGTCAAGACTCTTGTGCTCACGCACTTCGTGCCGGCAATTCAGCCTGGCCAAGAAGGTGAATGGCACGCAATGGCTGCTGAGCATTTCTCGGGCGAGATCGTGATCGGCCCAGACCTCACTTCAGTCGAGAAGTAGCCCGACTGCTCGTTGCGAGCCACACGCCGACAACAGCAACAATCAAACCGCACACGGAAAGCACCCCGAGGCGTTCACCAAAGAGGGCTGCGCCTTCCAATGTGGAAAAAGCTGGCGTGAGAAAAAACAAACTGCTCACTTGTGATGCGGCTTGTCGGCGTAGCAGCCACAGCATGATGAGGACCGCTGCAATCGACAGCACGCCCACAGCCCATGCAAGCGACAACATGCTGCGAGTTGTCACCGTGAAGTCCCATCCCTCGGATGAGACGGCGATGATTCCGAGCACTGCCGACGTTGATAAGTATTGCCATGCTGTTCCGCCAAGCAATGGCGTTCCCTGAGCAAATTTTCGTTGCGCCAATGTTCCAGCCGACATGCCAATGACCGCAACAGCCATCGAGCAGAGGGCAAATGCAGTGACACCATCTCCTGCGCCACCACGTTCGACAACAACGGCAAGCACGCCCACAAATCCGAGTACAACACCGAAGCCTTGACGTCGACTCAATGTTTCCCCCAACAGCAGCCTTCC
>JBEAXB010000015.1:0-9624 GCA_041160045.1 Actinomycetota bacterium | reverse complement strand
TTTGGAAGCGGGGACTTCATGCGTGATCCTTCGCCGGCGGCGAGGATGATGGCTGACACGCTCATGGCTTGTCTCCGTTTGTCGAGAGCTGCTTCGGTTGCAAGCTGATGGTTCCGGGGAGAGGACTCGAACCCCTATTCACGGGATCAAAACCCGTTGTCCTGCCTTTGAACGACCCCGGACTGCGATAAATACGGTATCGGATTTTATGTTTTCGCCATTGTCCCGATAAGTTCGTATCCCTTATGGGTTCGTTAATCAAGAAGCGCCGCAAGCGCATGCGTAAAAAGAAGCACAAGAAAATGCTTCGTCGCACGCGCCATCAGCGTCGTAAATAAATAATTTCTCGCGAGTCAAATGCCGATCACGTCCCTACCCGGGTCGTGTTGAGGCGTAGACCACTTGCACACCTGCCAAACGCGCAGAGTCAAGCTGGGTATGGCCTAGAGCGAACCAAGTAGCCCCAGAGCCGGCCAAAAAGGCCTTCTGTTGAATGGCATCTTCGATGGAGTTTTTCCACGTCTGAAGCTCGGGATAGGCATGCAGTGCAGCTGGCTCGAGGTCGTTTCCGTTCGCGCCTTTTGGTCCACCGAGGCCATCCCATGACTGGTACACCGCGGGCGTCGACACATGAATTGGCGGAATAAAAAGAGTTATTTTTTTCTCTTCGAAGGGCAGCGGTTCGATGATCTCGCCGATTCCCTTCACCTGGGCACGACCACCAACGAGGCAAAACGGCACATCGGCACCCACTGTGGCGCTTGGAATTGCGCCCAGCGCAGGACCGCTGCGGCGTCTGTGGAGCCACCTCCGAGACCTCCGCCGTGAGGGATGTTCTTCACGATGGAGACATGGGCGGTTCGCCCGCACAATGCCAAAGCCTTGTGCACGATATTTGTTTCATCGGTCGGTACGCCATCTGCGTACGGGCCCGTCACGACAATCGTGGTGGAAGTCGCATCGGTGATGATCAGTTCGTCGGCGATGTCGAGAGACACCATCTCCGCATCGATCAGATGAAAACCATCGGCGCGAACGCCGGTAACGCGTAGAGACAAACGCGTAGAGACAATGTGAGTTTGGCGGGAGCAATCGCTGAAGTCACGAGTTCTTGTCTTTCAGAACGTGTGCGAGCCTCAACCAATCATGAATCGATAGTTCTTCTGCTCGGGCAGTTGGTGCAATCTCTGCTGCTTCAAAATCCGATGGCTCAACACTGCCGGCAAGAGAGCCGCGCAACATCTTGCGACGTTTTGCAAACCCCATGCGAACGAGAGCGAACAATTTGGCACGATCGATGGTGTCGTCGATTGGAGTCGTGCGGCGAGTGATCTCGACCAGTGATGATTCGACATTGGGGCGGGGAAGGAAAACTGATGCAGGCACCTGGCCGACAACGCGTGCAGTTGCATGGAATGCAACCTTCACGCTGAGAGCGCCGTACGCACTGGTGGATGGAGATGCGGCGAAACGGTCGGCAACTTCTTTTTGCACCATGACGAGCATGCGTGAGACCTGCGGGACAAAGTCGAGCACATCGGCAATCAACGGTGTTGCAACGTTGTAGGGCAGGTTTGCCACCATCACCCAGTCGGTGGAGTCTCCGAGTAATGCGGGCCAATCAAGCTGCATCGCATCGGCATGAACAACTGAGACGTTTGCCAGTTCGCCGACATTTTCGTTGAGAAGCGGGAGCAGGGCTTCATCGACTTCGACGGCAGTGACATGCCCGGCAATTTCAGAAAGAGCCATTGTGAGCGACCCGAGGCCAGCACCAATCTCGAGCACATGCGGGTGACCTTCGACTCCGGCCAGTCTGGCAATGCGGCGCACAGTGTTTGCATCAACAACGAAGTTCTGCCCGAGCGCACGCTTGGCGCGCAGACCAGCCCCGTCGAGTTGGTGCGATGCGTCGGTACGAGAAAGGGTCACCAGGTCAATTCAACAGGGAGTGGAGCATCAACCAGTTCGGCAATGGCTTCAAAAACCCCGGTGTGAAGGGTGATGTCGAATGAACCAGAGGTCGGGCCGATGTTGATGTTCTGACACGTGATCTTTCGGCCGTTGTTCAGGTTGCGCACGGTGATGGTGGCGCCAAGCGGCACAAGGTTTGTGGCACACCCCGTTTTCACCGAATCGGGAAGACGTCGGTAGGTGGCCACGCCACGCACCATGCGGCCAGAGTTGTCGGCGGGATAGGCAATCTGGCCCTGTCCGTTTTGGTCGGGGCTGACGGGTCCGTCGAGGTTTGCCGGAGCATCCACTTCAGAATCAAGCGCAAGTCCGAGGTCGTAGGTGGTTGTGGTGGTGTTCACCACTGTTGCTTCGGTGGCATTTCCCGAACGACCAGTGGCCATGAAGATGAGAGGAAAGGCAATTGCCGTGGAGACAAGGGCGACCGTGATTCGGTTTCGGTCGATGCGCGAGAGATCCATGTACCTACGAATGTATGCGAGGAAAGGCCGCGAGAGCGTTCGCCGTGGTGGCGAGGGCGAATTCGGCGACATTTTGGCCACGCAGATCAGCAATCGTGGTACCCACCAAGCCGACGTACGCAGGTTCGTTCGGCCGACCGCGGTGGGGAATCGGCGCAAGAAATGGGCTGTCGGTTTCGATGAGCAAACGATCGATTGGGCACAACACAGCGGCCTCTCGTAGTTCTTTTGCGTTCTTGAATGTGACGATGCCACTGAACGACAGATACGCGCCGCGATCAAGGCATTGACGCGCCTCGTCTGGTCCGCCAGAAAAACAATGAATGATTGTGTTGTCCGGCATGCCTTCTGCATCGAGCACATCGAACGTGTCTTGCCATGCATCGCGGGTATGAATCACGAGCGTGAGGTTGTGTTCCTTTGCCAATGCAATCTGCTCGGCAAACACGGGTAATTGCACATCGCGTGGCGAGTGTTCGTAGTAATAATCAAGTCCACATTCGCCAATGGCAATCACCTTGGGCAGGGAAATGAACGGAAGAATCGAGGCGACGCCATTTGTTGCATCGTGTGGATGCAAACCAACGGTGGCCCACACATCATCATGTTCGGCAGCGATGGAAGTAGCGGCCGCGCTTGTTTCGGCATCAGTACCAATGACAACAAAGCGACTCACGCCGGCATCACGGGCGCGTTGCAGGCTCTCGCTCGATGACGTTGTCATCTTGTCGTCGTGAATGTGGCAATGGGTGTCTGTCCACCCTGTGACGACCGAGCTCATGCCACCGAACGGCGTGGGAATAACGAATCGCCCTTTTCCACGGCGGAGCCGGCGGGGTAGAGCCCCCACGCGGTATCTGTCGGGATACGGCACGCTTCGATGTCTGTTGTCATGCCGATGCGTCGCCAGATTTCGCGCGCGGTATCGGGAATTGCAGGGAATGCAAGCAATGTCACGATGCGCAATGCTTCGAGTGCGTCGCCCATCACGGTGTCGACTGCTGCGCCCGGCTCGGCTTTCCACGGTTCGTTGTTTTCAAGATGTGCATTGGTCGCTCGAATGAGTGTCCAGGTTGCTTCGAGTGCACGACTTGGCTGCACTTGTTCCCACCACGACATTGTGTCTGCCACTGCAGTGCGTGCATGTTCGGCAAGAGGGCTGTCGGCACTTGGTGCGGTGCCGAGTCCGTTGCACTTTTTTTGCACGACAGTTGCGATGCGTGCAGTCAAGTTGCCGAGGTTGTTTGCAAGATCGGAGTTGTAGCGCGACACGAGGCCCTCGTAAGTGAAGTCGCCGTCGTTGCCATATGCGGTATCGCTGAGGACGTAATAGCGGAATCCATCAACACCGAATTCGTCGACAAGATCGAGTGGGTTGACCACATTGCCTGAGGTCTTCGACATTTTTTCGCCACCGACGAGCAGCCATCCGCCCACGGCATAGCCACGCGGTGGTTCGATGCCCGCCGACATGAGCATTGCTGGCCAATAGACATTGTGGAAACGAATGATGTCCTTGCCGATGAGGTGATGATTGACCGGCCACCACTCGTTGAACTTTGCATCGTCAGATCCGTAACCGATGGCGGTGATGTAGTTGGCAAGCGCATCGAACCACACATAGGCAACGTGCGATGGATCGAATGGCAACGGGATTCCCCATGTGAGAGTCTTGCGACTCACGGAGAAGTCGTGCAGACCCTGCTTGATGAATCCGAGCACTTCGTTGACACGGTGCTCTGGCACAACGGCACCCGGATGCGATGAGTACCAATCGATGAGGCGTTGTTCGAAACGTGAGAGACGAAAGAAGTAGTTCTCTTCCTCGACATGTTCGACTGGGCGTTTGTGAATCGGGCAGTTCTCGCCGTCGAGTTCGTCTTCAGTGAAATACGCCTCGCATGCCACGCAATACATGCCGCTGTAGCGATCAAGTTCGATGTCGCCGGCATCGAAACATGCCTGCAGCAGTTTTTCCACGCCAACGCGATGGCGTGCTTCGGTGGTGCGGATGAAATCGGTATTCGAGATGTTGAGACGTTCCCAAGCCTGTTGAAACAAGGGAGCGATGGAATCGGTGAATTCCTGGGGAGTGGTTCCGGCAGCATCGGCGGCCTGCTGAATCTTGAGGCCGTGCTCGTCGGTGCCAGTGAGAAAGTACACATCGTCGCCAAGGAGGCGGTGCCAGCGGGCGAGAGCGTCACCAATGATGGTTGTGTATGCATGACCCAGATGAGGGCGTGCGTTCACGTAATAAATTGGTGTTGTCAGGTAGTACTTGCCCACCCGCACAGGCTACCCACGACCGCTCTGCATCATCGGTTCGTTTTCTGCACGCGTACCTTCGTACGATTGTCTGATGTCATTTGAGTTCGATCACGCCATAACTGCTACTCCACTTGGCAATGGCGTCTACGACACTCCCATTGAAGATCGCTGGGACATCAACGGGAATGCAAATGGCGGATATCTGCTCGCACTTGCTGCAAGCGCCATGCGTGCAGAGAGCGGTCGTGCTCATCCGGTGTCCATTTCCATGCATTTCTTGTCACCCGGACCAGCCGGACCTGCGCAAACAACCTGCGAAGTGGTGAAAGCCGGCCGTCGTCTTGCCACCGTGGTTGGCGCCATCAGCCGTGACGGGCGAGACATTGTTCGCGCCATCGGCACATTCGGTGATGTTGATGCATCGATTGGTGATTCGGTTGTCACATTGACTCCACCCGAACTTCCTTCATTTGAAGAGTGTGCTCCACGTCCACAATCAGGCCCGGTGCCACTTGGCCTTGGCACGCGACTCGACATGCGCATTCACCCCGATGACACCGGCTTTGCACGCAACGAACCAAATGGTCTTGCTCGCGTGCGTGGTTGGTTTGCATTCAAGGATGGTCGCCCCATCGATACGTTGGCGTTGCTTCTTGCTGCCGATGCGTTTCCGCCGGTGATGTTCAACCTGTTCGGGATGAAGGGATGGGTTCCCACCATCGAGTTCACCGTGCATGTGCGTGCAATTCCGGCACCAGGTCCGATTGCGTGTCAGTTCACCAGCCGCTTGGTACAGGGTGGGTACTGGGAAGAAGACGGCGAGATGTGGGATTCGAATGGTGTGTGTGTCGCCATGAGTCGCCAACTTGCGCTTGCGCCGCTTGGCGAATAAGAACCGTTGTCCTTACGAACGACCGCGACGCACTCCGAGTGAGTACGTCAGCACCATTCCAACAACTGCGGCAGTAATTGTGGTGGAGCGGCGAATCAGCATCTTTGATCTCTGTGCAAAAACAACCACGGGCCAACCACGCGTGCGCGCGAGAGTGGCTAATTGAGTGTCGGGGTTCACTGCAACTGCGTTACCCACAATTTCCATCATGGATACATCGCTCATGGAATCGGAATACGACCACGAGGATGCAAGGTCGATATGGCGTTCCTCTGCCAGAAGCGAAATGGCCTCTGCTTTTCCTTCGCCATAACAAAATGGCCCAGCCAGACGCCCCGTGTAGATGCCATCGATCACTTCGCCACGTGTGCCGATACCACCGGTCATTTCGAGTGCAATGGCTAGCGGTTCAACAATTTCAATAGGTGATGCCGAGACAATCCACGTTTCGCGACCTGCATTGCGATGTTGTTCGATCAGGGCTCGCGCTTCGGGACGAATCAGGCCCAAGAGTTCTGGCAGCACTACTTCATTTAATGCCAGAAGGTCAGATTGAGTTGCTCCACCAGCTGCTTCCAAGATTCGCTCACGAACATTTTTGCTTGATGTATCACTGGAGCCAAACAAACGAAATTTCAAGGCGGCGAAGGCATCGCTTGCGAAATCTGTGGGACGAATGAGGCCTGCGTCGTATGCAGCGCGACCAAAGACAAATGCAGAAGAACCTGCAATGAGGGTGCGATCGAGATCGAAGAATGCTGCGGTGACCGATTCTTGTTTCATTTTTCTACCGCCAGTGAATACACGCGTTTACGTGATAATCCGAGTGCTGCTGTTACTTCATCTATTGCATCACGTTTTGTGAACCCATTTGATAACCGGGCAGAAAGTTCATGAACAATTTCATCATCGGTAATGTCGATGGTTGCAAAAACTGCAGGCCCAAGCACAAGTGCGTATTCGCCACGAGGTTCGATGGTTTGGGCATGAATCACGGCGTCGGCAAGCGTGCCTCGCCACATCTCTTCGTGCAGTTTGGTCATTTCGCGAGCAAGCACCACTTGGCGATCCCCACCACACGCTTCGGCAAGATCGACGAGTGTGCGTTCGAGGCGATGCGGTGCTTCGTACAGCACAGTGGTGCGTCGCTCGCGCGCAACTTCGGTGAGGCGTTCGCGCCGTTCGCTGCCAGTTTTTGGCAGGAAACCATCGAATGCAATGCGCGCTGTCGGCAAACCGCTCATCGCTGCTGCCATCACGAATGCCACTGGGCCAGGTGTTGAATGCACCTTGAAGCCTGCATCGATGGCGGCGCGTACCAGACGTTCGCCCGGGTCGCTGATTGCAGGCGTTCCAGCATCGGAGATCACAGCCACAATTGCGCCGGCACCAAGTGCGGCCAGCACTGTTTCGATTGCATCGTGTTCGGTGTGTTCGTTCGCAACAACCAGACGTTCGGGTGATGCACCGATGCGCTTCAAAAGCGAACCACTATGGCGTGTGTCTTCGCAGCAGATGATTGTGGCTGCGCGCAAGACGCCTGCGGCGCGAGGGGAGAGATCTTCTAGGTTGCCGATGGGTGTGGCTACAAGCCAAAGGCCTGCGTGCACTGCCGAGGTGATGGATTCATTGTTCGACATAGCGGACCTCTACTTCATCACCGACGTGCAGATTCCATCGTTCGAATGAATGAGGGGCGGCTTCAATCACAAAGTGTGATGCGCGCTTGATGGGTCCGATGCGCCAACGCTTCATGTGTTCGGCAGCAATCACGATGCCATCTTTCGAAACATACGCAACGTCGAGAGCAGTACGCATGCCGAGCGTATGAACCCACGTACATGGTTCGAGGACAAGTGGTTGATCGACAGTGGAGACACCAAGGAGACCTCGGCGTCGATCGGCGCGCGATGTTGCACGAACTGCAGATGCAAGCACACGACCTTTACTCACCAGCCAAATTGGTTCGAGTTGTGGTGTGCCCATACGGCCTCCGGTGCTTCTCGTTATACGTTAAAGCGGAACTCGGTGACATCGCCATCGATAAATTCGTATTCTTTTCCTTCAGAGCGAATCTTGCCGACATCTTTTGCCTTGTTCCACGAACCGAGTTCGATGAGTTCATCCCAATGAATGACTTCTGCGCGAATGAAACCACGCTGGATATCAGAGTGGATCTTTCCGGCACACACAGGCGCTTTATCTCCGGCGTGGAATGTCCATGCACGGGTTTCTTTCTCGCCTGTTGTGAAATAAGTACGTAATCCGAGCAGGTGATACGCCGAGCGCACCATCTTTGTGAGGGCACCTTCGCCAAGACCAAGTGCCTCGAGCATCTCGGCGCGGTCTGCAGGCTCGAGTTGTGCAGCTTCAGCTTCAATCTGCACGCTCATACCAAGAACCTCGATTTCGTGCTCTTGGACAGAACCTGGGGGGCACAGTTCGGCGCGAACACGCGCTTCCATCGCAGGAATCGTGTCGAGTTCATTTTCGCCAACGTTGACAACAGCCAAGACGCGGCGGTTGGTGAGAAGGAAATGAGGAGCGAGAGCCTCGCGATCGTCGGCTGACAAGCCTGCGCGATACAGCGGCATTCCTTCTGCCAGTGCGTCGTACGCGCGCTGCAACACGGCAGCCTCTTCTTGGTTTGCCTTGTCGACGCGAGCGGTTTTCTTCACGCGGTTGAGACGTGTCTCCACTGTTTCGAGGTCGGCGAGAGCAAGTTCGAGTTCGACAATGCGCAGATGTTCGAGTGGGTCGTCTGGCCCCATGACATCGTCGTCTTTGAATGCGCGCAGGACATAGACAATGGCATCGACTTCGCGGATGTTGGCGAGGAACTTGTTGCCGAGGCCTTCACCCTTGCTTGCGCCCTCGACAAGACCGCCGATGTCGACGACTTGGACGGCAGCGTGAACGATGCTCTTTGTCTTTGACATCTCGGACAACTGCAACAGCCGATCATCGGGGACCTTGGCCACGCCGATGTTCGGATCCTTCGTGGCAAAGGGGTACGGGGCCGCCAAAGCTCCGCCGCCGGTGAGGGCGTTGTAGAGCGAGGACTTGCCCGCATTAGGGAGACCGACGAGACCGAAACATTCCATGAGGGGAATGACGCTACCTGTGTGGGTTCTCGCCTGGGGATTGTTACTATGGCCGTAGTGTAAATAGCCCCAAGGAAATCCTTGGACTAGACCGCAAAGGACACCGCAACGTGACTTCATTTGACCTAGACCTCAGTAAGTACAGCCTCGGATGGAGCGACGAAGTCGAATATGCCTTCGAACCCGCCAAAGGTCTCAGCAAACAAGTTGTCGAGCAAATCTCCTGGTGGAAGGGCGAGCCGAAGTGGATGACTGAGATGCGTCTTCGCAGTCTTGGCATTTTTGATCGCAAGCCAATGGCGCCGTGGTTCGCCACGAACATGCCCGATATCGATTTCCAGGACATCTACTACTACTTGAAGCCAGCAACGGCTCAGGTGGATGAGTGGGACGATCTGCCCGAGCAAATGAAGCTCACCTACGAGAAGTTGGGAATCCCCGAAGCAGAGCGCAAGTACCTCGCTGGTGTCACTGCGCAGTACGAATCCGAAGTGGTGTTCCACAGAAACCGTGAAGAACTGTCAGAACAAGGAATCTTGTTCTGCGACATGGATACCGCATTGCGCGAATACCCAGACCTTGTGAAGCAGTACTTCGGCACCGTGATTCCTCCCGGAGACAACAAGTTCTCAGCACTCAACACCTCGGTGTGGTCCGGCGGATCATTCATCTACGTACCACCAGGGGTCGAATGCGAAATGCCGTTGCAGGCGTACTTCCGCATCAACTCAGAAAGTGCTGGTCAATTCGAGCGCACACTGATCATTGCTGACGAAGGCTCCAAAGTGCATTACATCGAAGGTTGTTCAGCCCCGGTATGGACAAAAGATTCGTTGCACTCTGCGGTCGTGGAAATCATCGTGAAGCCAAGCGCCCACGTGACATACACAACCATTCAGAACTGGTCGCCAAACGTGTACAACCT
>JBEAXB010000123.1:0-4001 GCA_041160045.1 Actinomycetota bacterium | reverse complement strand
GGTATTCCGGTCAAACTTGTTGGTCTTGGCGAGACAGCCGCCGACCTGATTGTTTTCGACCCTGCCGAGTTTGTTGCTGCACTTTTCGAATAAGGTCAGTGCATGATTGCAACTCGCCGCCGCCTCTTTGGGGTGCTTGTTGCATCGTCGACTCTTCTGATTGCAGCGTGCGGTTCGCCAGGCCCTCTCAAGCTTTCCCTGGTGACAACACAGGCATCGTCTGGGGTCAATCGCGCGCTCGAGCGAGCCATCGACACCTCGAAGGACGCCGTGTATGCCGAGTGGCAATACGAACCAGCTGCGGATTTGTCCATTGATCGCATTTCTGGCTTTGCCTGGTCGGTTCTTCAAAAGAACGACACCAAGGGTTCATTTCGGGCGATTGCCGGTGCACTTCAACTGAATGGCGATCTGGTCAAGCAGGACAAAAACACGTTCACCATCGGTGTGCCCAAAAATGACGACCCCACAGTGCAGCCAACGGGCGCACAGATGTATTTGTTTGTGAACACAACCGGGGCCTGGTGGTCGTATTCGGCTGGTGCCATGTCTGCGGGTTCGTCACCACCATGCGATCCAGGTGTTGCAGATTGTGTGAGCCCTGCGCCGGTTGTTGCGGCAAACCTGTTGAGTGAGCGAGACGCACTAAATCGCACCATCAGCACCTTGACCACGGGCGGTTACAACACTGCGACGTTTACGTTCACTGCAACAACAACACAATGGTCAACAGATGTTGTGGGTGTGTTGAATATTGCCGGAGTTCCATCGAACATGACAGTGTCGTTTTCCTACGGCGCCAACGGAATACTGAACTTCGCCAATGGTCCGCTCGTGTATGTCAAACGGGCCAATGGTTACTACATGATTTCGCCAACCGAGGCTGTGAAGAGACTGCAGGATCCGCGCTACACCTCATGGGGCAATGCCACAGATGCAGCAGTGAGCAACGCTGTGTCGTCGCCAGATTCTGGCACCGAAGCATCGCGCGTCATTCCAATCACTGGCGTGCGTTACGTATTGATGCAGGCGCGTCTCACCGCTGAAACATCGATTCTCTTGCCCGCTTATGCATTCACAAACGATGCTGGTGAAGTCGGAACGGTGATTGCAATCGAAGACAAGTATCTGGTGTTCGGCAATAGTGCAGTTCCCTCAGGGGCAACCACTGTTGTCCCCGGAACAGATACGGCACCGCCAGAGCCGATTGGCACGATCGAACCAGACCTGCCCATCATGAATCCGATCGATGAAGCATCAGCCAAGCAACTGGTGGGCCTCACCGAGGGCGAAGCGACAAAGGTGGCAACAGGCAATGGTTGGACCATTCGAATCGCAATGCGCGATGGCGAGAGTTTCATGCTCACCACTGATTTCCAAGACAATCGAGTGAACTTCACCGTGGAAAACGGAGTGGTCACTGCCGTCACTGTGGGCTAATCCACAAGACTGAATCGGTAACCTCAGGACTGCATGTTTGATTCACTCGGCGATCGCCTTCAAGGAATAGCAAAACGTCTCCGTGGCAAGGGGCGTCTCACCGAGGCCGATGTCAACGAGGTACTTGCCGAAATCCGCACCGCACTTCTCGAAGCCGACGTCAATGTTGGCGTCGTGCGCGATGTCGTGGAACGCATTCGTGAACAGGCGATTGGCGTCAGTGTTTCCGAAGCACTCGACCCCAGCCAGCAGATCATCAAGATCGTCAATGCCGAACTGGTGGCCATGCTTGGCGGCGAGACACTCAAGATTTCCTACGCGAGCGTTCCGCCCACGGTTGTTCTTATGGCCGGTCTGCAAGGTTCGGGTAAAACCACGAGTGCTGCAAAGTTGGCGCGTTGGTTCAAGTCGCAAGGTCGTCAAGTGCTTCTTGTCGGTGCCGACCTGCAGCGCCCTGCTGCTGTCGAGCAGTTGCGCACACTGGGCGACCAAGTGGGCGTGCCTGTCTTTTCAGAGCCAGGCGATCCGGTCGCCACTGCTCGTCGCGGCCTCGAAGAAGCGCGTCGCCTTGGCAAAGACGTTCTGATTGTCGACACCGCGGGTCGTTTGGCAATCGACGAGGAAATGATGCGCCAAGTCGCAGACATCTCGGCGCAGGTCAAGCCGATGTACACGTTCCTTGTTGTCGATGCGATGACAGGCCAGGATGCCGTCAGCGTTGCCAAGGCATTCGACGAACGCTTGTCGATTGACGGCGTGATTCTCAGCAAACTCGACGGCGATGCACGTGGTGGTGCTGCGCTTTCTGTCAAGACCGTCATTGGTAAGCCGATTGCATTTGCGGCAACGGGCGAGCGCATCGATGCGTTCGAGCAGTTCCATCCCGATCGCATGGCCAGCCGAATTCTTGGCATGGGCGATGTGCTCACTCTCATCGAACAAGCCGAAAAAGTTTTCGAAGCCGACAAGGCCGAAGAAACTGCCGCGCGCATGCTCGAAGGGCAGTTCACCCTCGAGGACTTCCTCGAACAATTGCAGCAGCTGAAAAAAATGGGTCCGTTGTCCGGAATCATGGGAATGCTCCCCGGCATGCCAAAGGAAATGAAAGACGCCCAGGTCGGCGATGATCAGGTCAAGCTCACCGAGGCAATCATTCGTTCGATGACTCCGCAAGAGCGTCGTCAGCCAGAAATCATCAACGGCAGCCGTCGATCGCGCATTGCCCTTGGCAGTGGCACCCAGGTCGCCGACGTCAATCGCCTCATCAAGCAGTTCAGCGAAATGCAGAAAATGATGAAGCGCATGGGCGGCCTCGCAAAGCCACAAGGCAAGCAGGGCAAGGGAAAGACCAAGGTCAACAAGCGCCAAGCGATGCGCGAACTCGGCGACATGTTCGGCGGGCAGGGTGGCCCCGGAGGCTTTCCTGGCTTCCCCGGAGCCGATGGCAGCCCCGGATTACCTCCTTTCTTCAAGTAGCCCCTTTTCCGTTGGGGACTTGGCCGTTTCACCGCTAGCCTTACCTAGTCCCGAATCGGGTCCTTTCAGGGAGAAATCGCACCATGGCAGTGAAATTGCGCCTCACACGAGTTGGCAAGACCAAGCAACCTCAGTACCGCGTTATCGCGGCCGACTCTCGTCGTGCCCGTGACGGTCGTTTCATCGAGATCGTGGGCCAATACAACCCACGTACCGATCCTTCGACAATCACGATCGACAACGACAAAGCAGTGAAGTGGTTGATGCAAGGTGCACAACCAACCGAGCGCGTTCGCAAGCTTCTTGAAATCAGCGGAGCCTGGGAACAGTTCACCACCGCAAGGGCTAAGTAGTCCAGTGTCCGATATCGACACAAACACTCTCGAGGCACCAGTGGCCACCGCAGTGCTCACACACATCGTGCGCAGCATTGTCGATGATCCAGAGGCAGTCAATGTCACCTCAGGTCCCGGCAAGGGCGACAAGATCCTCCTCGAGGTTCGCGTTGGCGCTGGCGATCTTGGTCGCGTGATTGGCCGTCGTGGCCGCACCGCTCAAAGCATCCGCACCGTTGTGCGCGCAGCAGCAGCAAACGACGATGTCGACGTTGATGTCGACTTCGTTGATGCCTGACCAATTTGGTCACTAACACACCACCAGACGGCTTCCTCGAAGTCGGTCGAATCGGCAAGCCTCATGGCGTGCGTGGAGATGTGTTCATCTCGCTCACTTCAGATCTTGTCGAACGTCGCAAGGTTGGCGCACAACTCACCATTGTCGAGCCATCGGGTCATCGCGTTCTCACGATCAAAACCGTTCGTGCGCAACAAGAACGATTCGTTGTGCATTTCGAAGGTTTCGATGATCGCACCGCTGTTGAAAAACTGACCAACAAGTTTCTCTACGCCAAGCCAATCGACAACGCCGAAGGTCTCTGGGTGCATCAACTCTTTGGCTCACAGGTCGTCGATATGTCGGGCGAATCCTGGGGTACATGCATTGGCCTGCTCCACAGCGTGGCGCATGATCTTTTAGAACTCGAGTCCGGCGTCCTTGTGCCGATGCCATTCGTGAAGTCCTGGGCC
>JBEAXB010000122.1:0-4014 GCA_041160045.1 Actinomycetota bacterium | reverse complement strand
GATCGGACCATGGATGGACCCCGACAACTTCAATCCGAATTATCTGATGCGCAGCCAGCACCTCATGCCGAAATCTGGTGACAAGCCAGAGTGGATGCATAATCAGGATTACTGGGCCGAGAAAGATCTGCTTCCGTCGGTCAACCTTGACGAAGGTTGCTTGGTTTACGAGTAACTGCTACTTGCGCGCGTGCGCAGGGCAAATGCCTATTTTTTTGTAATGGCACCAATCGCACAATTTGGTGACATTGCAATGAAACTCGCCGGTGGCACATGATGCTTCGATTGATTCGCGTGTTTCGACGATTGTTCCGCGGGCAACGCTGAGGTTGACGGGCGTGACCGACAGATCATGTTTTGCTTTTTGCGTGAGATACAACAACTCGACCTTTGACGTGGTTTCTTGGTCGGACTCTTCGAGCATGAGCGCATAGGCAAGCAACTGGAAGAACTTGTCTTCCTCAGATTTGAATCGTGGGTTCGGGATGCTGCCGGTCTTGTAATCCGAGATGATGACTGTGCCGTCATCGGCAAAAATGAAACGGTCGATGTAGCCCTTCATGGCGACGCCTTCGACAGTGGTGAGAACCTCATGTTCCATGCCGTCGAGTTCGGTTTCCGTGGGGTCTTCGAGGGTCCACAGGTTTGTCATCGAATCGAATGCGGCCCGCTTGAACTCGGGGATGGTGCCCTTCTTTTCTTCGAGAGCCTCTACCTTCTCGGCCCAACCATGATTCGACCAACGATCGGCTGCAATTGTCTTCAGCGTGTCGAGGGTGCGGTTGTCGGCGTCTTCTTTGTAGAGAAACTCGAGCACCTCATGCACGAATGAGCCGAGATGCAGATGCCATGCAGGTGGCTCTTTGATTTTGTCGATGTAGGAGAGCTTGAACTTTTGTGGGCAATCGCGAAACAAGCCGATGGACGACGGCGACAGGTACTCCGGAGGCGTAAACATTGTCTTAGTCTCCCATGCCGGTGTGGCGCGGTGGTCGACTTAGCCGGCAATCATCTCGGCATATTTCGAGAGCACCTGGGCTGGGCCTCCGACGAGGAATGTGGTGATGCATGATTCACGCCACTTGGCCATGTCGTCACGGATCTTGTCCATCGGCCCAACGAGCGCAACATCTTCGACCATGGAAAGCGGAATAGCAGCTGCAGCTTCGGCCTTCTTGCCGGCAAGGTACAGCTCCTGCACTTTGAGGGCTACGTCTTCGTACCCCATGCGTGCGAACACTTCGAAGTGGAAGTTTGCTCCGCGTGCACCCATGCCGCCCGCGTACAACGCAAGGAATGGACGCACCATGTCGGCGCACTTCTCTACATCGTCACCGGGAACGATGGTGACCGTGGCTGCAATCTCGAAGCGGTCTGCTTTGTTTGCTTCGCCACTCTTTGCAAAACCTTCGGCAAGACAGTTGCGATAGAACGCATCTTCCTTTGGTGAGAAGAACAACGGCAACCATCCGTCACAGATCTCTCCGGCCAATGCCACATTCTTTGGCCCCTCTGCTCCGAGAAAGATCGGAATATCAGAGCGATACGGATGCACTGTGCTCTTGAGTGGTTTGCCAAGTCCGGTTCCGCCTGCATACGGCATGTCGTAGAACTCGCCGTGGAAGTCAACAGGCTTGTCACGGCGCACGATGCTGCGAATGATGTCGACGTATTCGCGAGTACGTGCAAGAGGGCGGGGGTAGGGCTGGCCGTACCAGCCTTCAACGACCTGCGGGCCCGAGGCGCCGAGGCCAAGGATGAAGCGACCTTCGCTCAGGTGATCCATGGTGATGGCAGACATTGCAGTTGCCGCCGGTGTGCGCGCACTCATCTGCACGATCGAAGTTCCGAGGCGAATGTTCTTCGTGTGCGATCCCCACCATGCAAGGGGAGTCAGCGCATCGCTGCCGTATGCCTCTGCTGTCCAAACACTGTCGAAGCCCAGCTTGTCGGCTTCTTTGATTGCTTCCAGTGCATTTGCAGGAGGGCCACTGCCCCAGTATCCGGCGGTGTATCCGAGTGTGATGTTTTGAGCCATGCCTGCACATTAGGTCGTCTTGAACGACCCGATGATCAAGACGCGCGACTGATAAAGGAAAAGACGGGCGTGTGTTCAGCCATGTCGATGTCTGGCTGCGGAACTGACACAAGGTGTGGTGCCTTGTTTGTGCGAGACCGAGCAATGCCAAGAGTGATGATTGGCAAGCTGAACAGGAGTGCTTGCGCGAAAGGAATCTGAGATGAGGACTGCAGGTACGCGCCGAGAACGACTGCCGGGATGTAGGCCCCGATGGTTTGAAGTGATGAACGGGTGATGGCTGAATGGCTCATATGGGAAGCCTTGCCGACGCACCTTTCCATCAGGTGAACGAAAGGTGCACGCGAGCAAACATTGAAGAGAAGGTTTGCTGACGGAGAGCCGAGTTAACTAGGTAGTCCGCCCATGGCGCCGCGAGCCTGAAGCTTTTGCATGAAGTCTGGTTGGTATGCCTCAGTTGGGTTGGCACGAACCATTTCATCGAGAACAACCGCATCGTCACCGACAAGGATGCGCCAATCACCGCGCTGCACGCAGGCGAGGATGTGAGCCGATGCATCCTTTGCATTCATCGGAGCACTGTCGCGGAAGGCTTCGCCGCCGGCTTTCATGAAGGCACGGAGGTCATCATCGGCGATACCGGTTGTGTCGAGGCCTGCACGTGCAATACGTACGCGAGAATCGGCCAATTGTTCAGCTGACATTGTTGCTGGGTCATTGCCGTGCAACTTGCTTGAGTTGATGGCGATATCGGTGCCGATGTGTCCGGGCATGACCACTGATGCGCGCATCGTGGGTGCAGTCATGCGGAAATCGGTGATCAACGCTTCGGTGAAACCTTTCACGGCAAACTTTGCGGCACTGTAGGCACTGTGCGCAGTGTTTGGCCCAAGTGAGGCCCAGAAACCATTGACCGAACTCGTATTGACAACGTGGCCAAACGGTGCTGCAAGAAGAAGAGGAAGGAATGCACGAGTGTTGTAGTAGACACCGAACCAACAGACACCAAACGTCTTGTCCCAGCCTTCACGACTGTCTTCGACGAGGCTTCCACCGCCACCGATGCCTGCGTTGTTGAACAGCACATGCACATGTGGGCGCCATGCAGCAACGGCATCGCGGAACTGAAGAACCTGATCTTCGATTGAAACATCAGCGATGTGAGTGAGAATCTTGCCGGAGTTGCCATCGGCTGTGCAGATGGCAACAGTTTCGGCCATGTTCTCGGCGACAACATCACATGTGGCAACGTCGCAGCCTTGAGCTGTGAGCTGACGGACGAGTTCACGACCCATGCCTGTACCGCCACCGGTAACAACCGCGACGAGCCCGCCGAATCCGTTTTCAAATCTTTCAGCCATGATGTGCCCCTTCAATTCGTTGCAATCGGCAACGTCTCTCAGAGTAGTGGGGTCGGTCTGGCGCCATCCACTCCGCGCTCGTGTCGCCGACACGCAAAGAGGCAAGTAAAGTCATCCACAACATAAAGGGGCTCACATGGTCGCAGTTCAAGGAAAAGTTCAACCCGGATTCGAATCCGTCAGCGAGGCATTTGCTGCCAACTTCGCCGGTGATTTTGAAGTCGGTGCATCGGTTGCCGTTATCTACAAGGGTGAGCTCGTCGTTGATATCTGGGGCGGTCACGCCGACATCGAGCGCACGAAGCCGTGGGAGAGCGACACCATCGTCAATGTCTGGTCCACCACAAAGACCATGATGTTCCTCTCGCTCCTCACGCTTGCTGATCGCGGTGACATCTCGTTGTCTGATCCTGTGCACAAGTACTGGCCCGAGTTCAAAGCCAATGGCAAGGAGTCAGTGGAGATTCGTCATCTAATGGCGCACACCGCCGGACTTCCTGGCTGGGACGAACCAATGACCGAACAAGATCTGCACAATCACGACAAGTGTGCAGCAGTTCTTGCGGCACAAGCTCCGTGGTGGGAACCAGGAACACAATCGGGGTACCACGCAAT
>JBEAXB010000121.1:0-4020 GCA_041160045.1 Actinomycetota bacterium | reverse complement strand
ACGAACTCCTGTCACACCCGACATAGCCCAACCGCCCCGTAGCCTCAGAATCGTGCCAAGCAAGGTCCTTATTATCGGTGCCGGACCCTCCGGAATGGCCTGCGCCGCCACTTTGCATGCCGCTGGCCACGAAGTCACCGTGGTGGACAAGGCCACCTTCCCCCGCGACAAGTGCTGTGGCGATGGTCTGACCACCAATGCCTTGCGCATCCTGGAAGAACTCAACTTCGACCCATCGCGTGTGCCCGACTGGCAAGTATGCGACCAGGTGGAGATGCGCTCCCCCGACGGCCGAGTCATCGATCTGCCGTTGCCGAACATCGGCGGAATTTTTGCTGCGATTGCACCACGCCAACAACTCGATCATGCGCTCGTCATGCATGGTCGCGACATGGGAATCTCCGTGCTTGAAGGCCATGCATTCGTGTCGTTGCCAAAAAATGATGACGGTGGTGTGTCGGCAGAGATCGAGGGGCTCGGCACAATCGAGGCCGATTACGTGATCGCCGCGGATGGAATGTGGTCGCCGGTGCGCAAGTCACTCGGGTTATCAAGCCCTGGCTACCTCGGCGAGTGGCACGCGTTTCGCCAGTACATCGGCAATGTCAATGGTTCGGCGAATACGAAATTGCATATCTGGTTTGATGATGATTTGCTGCCCGGCTACGCGTGGTCGTTTCCGCTGCCCGGAAATCGTGTGAACTTTGGTTTTGGCATTTTGCGCACGTCCGATCGCAGCACGAAGTTCATGAACGACACGTGGCGCAATCTGCTGACTCGTCCGCACATTGTCGAAGCACTCGGTTCTGATTTTGTTCCCGAGGACCGCCACACTGCATGGCCGATTCCTGCGCGCATCAACACGGCTGTTCGCTCGTCCGGACGTGTGCTGTTCATTGGCGACGCCGTGTGTGCCACGGACACGCTCACCGGTGAGGGCATCGGGCAGGCGCTCGAAACCGGAATCGCCGCCGCTGAAGCAATCATTGCGGGGTCTAATCCCTCTGATGTGCGCAAGAAGTATTCGAAGAGGCTCGACCAGGAACTGCTTGCCGATCACCGCATGTCGGCGATGCTCGGACGGGCCATGGCCTCGCCGCGTATTGCGCGCATGGTGCTTGCACTTGTTTCCACGAATGATTGGACCAAGCGCAATTTCGTGCGCTGGATGTTTGAAGATGAACGCCGAGCCATTGTGTTCACGCCCCGCCGTTGGCACAGGAAATTTCTGGCGCGGCCTGGTGCGTATCAGTCATAACGAGGGCGATACGGTGAAGGGATGAAGACACGCCTCACAGAAATGCTCGACATTGAACTCCCCATCATGCTTGCAGGCATGGGTGGCGTGTCGTACAGCGATCTTGTTGCAGCAGTATCCGAAGCCGGCGGCATCGGTACTTTTGGAGCAGCTCCGATGTCCACCGAACTCTTGGTCTCAGAGATGGCGCGAGTGCGCACTCTCACCAACAAGCCTTTCGGCGTCGACCTTCTCACCGCATCGCCTGATTCGGTGGCACGCAATGTGCAGGCCATCATCGAAGGTGGCGCAAGCATCTATGTAGCTGGCCTCGGCGTGCCTCGCGAAGTCATCGACGAACTGCACAAGCACAACATTCTCGTTGGTTCGATGTGCGGCAAAGTACGTCACGCAACAGCAGCAGTTGCAAGCGGTTGCGACTTCGTGGTTGCACAAGGAACAGAAGCTGGCGGACACACCGGCGTTGTTGCCACCATGGCACTCGTGCCGCAGGTTGTCGATGCCGTCAACGGCAAAGTACCCGTGGTTGCAGCAGGTGGAATCTTTGATGGCCGCGGACTCATTGCCTCACTTGCGCTCGGCGCAGAAGGCGTTTGGATCGGCACCAAGTTCATTGCAACACATGAAGCGCACACGGGCCAGGGCTACAAGGAAAAGATGCTCACGATGGCCGAAGACGACACTGTGATCAGCAAGGCATACACCGGCAAGACCTGCCGAGTTGCGCGTACCGAGTGGACACAACACTTCGATGAACATCCCGAAGAGTTGCAGGGCTTTCCAGGTCAGGCAATCGCCACCATTCAGGCCGGCATCGATCACCTTGGCGTTGGCCCAGAAGTCATTCTCGACACCAACAAAGCTTTCATGGCCATCGGACAATCCGTTGGCGCGATCAACTCGATCAAGTCTGCAAAAGAAGTAGTCGACGACATCATGAACGATGCGCGCCGCACTCTTGAGCGCCTCTCGTCGCTTCGCTAATTCCACTGTCCCCCGTGTGGGACACCAACATCTTTAGGCTCCCCCCACATGATTTCTCTCCTGCGCCGTAACCGCGACATCCGTGTCGTCTTTGGCGCGCAAGTCGTTTCATTTCTCGGTGACTGGTTTACCTTTGTTGCGCTTGCCGGCCTTGTCGAAGATGTCACCGGCTCTCCGTTCCTTGTCTCGCTCGTTCTTGTCTCCATGACGATTCCTGGCTTGTTCATGTCGCCGATTGCTGGTTCGTTTGCCGACAGGTTTGATCGTCGCAAGATTTTGATTGTTGTTTCGATCATTCAGGCATGCGCATCACTGTTGTTGCTATTGCACTCAGTAGTCGGCATCTGGGTGGTGTTCTTCGCGCTCAGCATCATTGCTGCATTTGCAGCATTTGTTGGCCCGGCCACCAGTGCCGCGATTCCGAATCTCACCGACAATGAAGATGATCTGCGGCGTGCGAGTGCACTGTTTGGCAGCACATGGGGAATCATGCTTGCCGTGGGTGCCGCGTTGGGCGGCGTCTTTGCCAGTGTCTTTGGCCGCGATGCTGCCTTCATTGCCAATGCTGTGTCGTTTGTTATCGCTGCATTGCTTTTTGCGAGTGTTCGACGCCCCATGCAAAGCGAGCGCACAAAAAATGCGTCGACGCGTCGCGTCCGTCCGTTGGCCGACATGAAGGAAGCCATCAATATCGCAAAGAAGGATAAAATCATTCTTGCGTTGCTGTGCTCAAAGATGACTTTTGCGGTGGGTGCTGGCATCGTGAGTCAACTAGCGGTTCTTGCATCGACAGCATTCAATACGGGAGATGCCGGTCGCGGCCTGTTGATCGGCGTGCGCGGCATCGGCTCTGGACTTGGGCCCATCATCGGCGCACGTATCGTGGGTCGTGACATGGCGAAGTTATTGAAGGTCTGCGGTTTTGCCGGCCTGATATTTGCCACCTGTTATTTGGCCGCAGCATTCAGCCCATTCATTGGAATGGCAGCTGTCTTCATTGCACTTGCCCACCTCAGTGGCGGCGCGCAGTGGACCCTTTCCACGCTGGGATTACAGATTGAATCTCCCGATGAAATTCGTGGGCGTGTGATTGCCGGCGACATGGCGCTCGTGAACACGATGATCGGGATCACCAGCATTCTTGCCGGCCTCACTTCGGAAGCAATCGGCGTTCGTTACGCAATCATGGTGTTCTCAATCGCCGCGGCAATCGCATCGGTGATCTACCTGATTGCAACAGCAGGAATCAGAGAGCGTCTGCGCAACGAATCGTTGCAGCAATAAGCCGTTCCGGCCGCGGGTCACCATCGATGGTGGTCATCATCGTGTTCATCACGTAAGAGAACCCGAGTTCACGACTGGGTTGTGCAAAGGCACATGAGCCACCAGCTCCGTTGTGCCCAAAACTTGTTGGGCCGGCAAACGGTGTGCGCTCTGAATGCACCATGAAGCCCATCGCGAAATCCGTGTCCGAAATCAGCACCACGTCGGTTTCGCCTGCAGGAGTGTTGCTGACCGTTGCCACATCTCTCACGCGAGGATCGAGGAGACGAACTCCATCGACATCGGAAACAGTTGCGGCATAGATTTTTGCAAGTGAACGGGCATTCGAAATGCCGTTGGCACCAGGAATCTGTGCCTGATGCACATCTTCACGATTGAAGACACCAGGACCAAATGCATTGTTCAACGACAGCGCAGCAGCACCACGAGTTCCGGGGCCACCACGTTCCATCATCAACTTCGTGTCTTCGGGTGAGAACTTCGGAATCGGGTGG
>JBEAXB010000014.1:0-8664 GCA_041160045.1 Actinomycetota bacterium | reverse complement strand
CGCTTGGCGGGCTTGAACTCTGTTCCGATCGTGTAGGCAATCGGGAAGAGTCCACCTTGTGTGACCTTGTCATACGGAATACCGAGAAGGTCGGCTGCTTCTTTTTCACCGTCGTTCATGAGGTGGATGGTTGTCCAGGCTGAACCCATTGCGCGCTCACGCAATGCAAGCATGAAGCTCCATACCGCTGGAAGCAGCGAGCCCCATGCACCGGCTCCAGCAAATGCTGGAAGATTGTCGAGACGACCATCGATGCAAGGGATCATGAGCATCGGCGCTTTTTCAAAGTTGTCAGCGAGGTAACCGGCTGAGTCACGCACAAGATCCATGCGCTCTCCGCGTGTGTCGCCGGCTGCGAACTCACGTCCTGGCATGTTTGCGTACAGCGCCCAGTTCTTGCGGTAGATATCGGCAAGTGCTTTTTTCTTGGCGGCATCTTCAACGATGACCCAATGCCAGCCCTGGCTGTTCGAACCTGTCGGCGCCTGAAGCGCTATCTCGAGGCATTCCTCGACGATTGCCCGCTCTACTGGCTTGTCAAAATCGAGGCGCTTGCGCACACTGCGGGTTGTCTTAAGGACTTCATCGGCTGAAAGGTTCAAATGCATGAGACGCATTCTGTCACGGGTGACCCGTTGGTTCGGTACTGAGGGGCTTTCCCTATCTGTTGTCGTCAGGCCGCGGAGTCATTTTCCGCAGATGTGGTGCTAGCAGGACTCTTCGGGTGGACGAAGTCTTTTTCGCCTATCGTCTCGATGTGTCTACAGAACTTCGAGCGCTTCTTGTCGATGATGATCCATTCACGCGGGTTGTTCTTTCGTCGGCATTGCGTGAATTGGGAATTGAGCTGATTGCAGCGGTCGGATCAGCCACCGAAGCGATGGAGATGTTGAGCGCAAATACCTGTGACATTGCTGTTCTGGATCTCGACCTGGGGGAAGGGCCGACAGGAATTGATTTGGCACATGGGTTGCGCCGGATAGCGCCGAATATCGCCATCATTGTTCTTTCCACATACGCCGAGCCGCGGCTCATGGGTAGCAAACAACAAGTTCTTCCAGCTGGTGCCCGGTATCTCGTGAAGCAAACAATCAGCGAGGCGGAAACTCTCGGCGATGTGATTGCCGATGTTGTGCGTTCGCCGTTGTCAATCCAGAAAGACGACCCCGCTTTAGGTGTGCTCTCTGAATTGAGCGATACACAAGTTGACATCATGCGGTTTCTTGCAGAAGGTCGATCAAATGAAGAGATCGCTCGGCTTGTGTTTATTGCGGAAGGCTCTGTTGAAAAAGCCATTGCACGCATCATCAAGAAATTGGGGGTCAAGGCAGACCGCACGCAGAACCAAAGGGTGATGTTGGCGCAGTTCTACTTTCAGATGACGAAGTCCGGTCGTGGTCCGAGTGCCTGAACTGCACTCGCTAACACTCGGAGAGCGAATCGGGGGTCGGTGGGCGATCTCGTTGCGCAAGTGGGTCATCACGTTGTGTCTGTTGCCTCTGTTGGCTGCCGGGTACACAAAGAACATTGGCGACACGAAGAGTGTGATGTTGTGGGTCAGTTTCTCCTTCGGTGGTTTGGTGACTGTCGGAGCCATTGACGCGGTGTTGGACCGCACCCTGTTTCGGCATCGCCGTGAGCGGTCCGTACCAGCGTGGTGGGTTGTTCTCGACTCTGCCTTCGGAGGTCTGATTATCGGGGTCTGCGCATGGTGGGGCGGGTCGCTCGGAGACGCAAACGACCCCGCTCAGTTGGCTATCCGTATTCCGAGCCTCGTTTTGCTCGGCGGGCTGTGGGGAGTGTTTCTCACACTTCTTCTCGATTACCGCGAGCGTGCATCTGCGGCGCGCAACCTTCTCATCGACGAGATGGTTCAGTTCGAACTGATGAAGGCGCAGCAAAGTGTGATTGTTGAAGAAGTGATTCAGACGGTCCGTGAAGAGACCGTGCAAGAGATGGATCGCATTCGTGGAACGATGTCGGACCTCGAGTCTTTGACGGTAGGTGAGGCGGCGGCGATACTGCGGTCGAGTGCAAAGGATGCAATTGCACCATTGAGCAGGCAGTTGTGGATGTCTGTTAAGGATTCTTATCCGAGGGTTCGGCTATGGAATGTTCTGTCGCATGCAGTGAGGACGCAGCCATTTCGACCGTTGGCTCTCGCGGTCCTTACGTTGTGTCTTAGTTTCGTAGATCGTGTTTCTCGCATCGGGGTCACGCGAGGCATCGTCGTTACTGCGTTGATTGTTCTTTTGATTATCCCTGAATTGTCTTTTGCGAACTTCTTGATGCGACGTTTTCCAAATCTGCACTCACGGATTTTTCTGGCGTCGCTACTTGTCATCGAGGTCCAAACGATCTGGGTGGTCATCTGGGAGAAAAGAGTGATGGATGCTCCGGTGAGTCTCGCGGAGATAGTCGTATCTGTGTTTGCATCGCTGTTCATCATTTTTCTCACCGTTGGACTTCAGTCCTTTGAGCTGTTGCGAGGTGAGGTCACACGGTTCGTTCGTGACAGTGTTGAGGAAGAGCGAATTCAATTGATGGCGCGTGATCGCCAGATTGGTGCCGCAGTCAGGGAGATGGCCCGCGAATTACACGGAAGTGTGCAAACGCGCTTGGTGTCGTGTGCGCTGGCGCTCGATATGGCCGCCGAGGCAGGCGACAGTGAATCGATGAATGCTGCGTTGCTTGAGGCTCGACGAATTCTTGAACCGGAAGAACATCTGGATTCTGGCACTGTCATTTCAATCGAGTCAGAAGTGTCACGAAAAGTGGATGTGTGGAAATTGTTGTGCGCATGCAGCACCGTGATTGATGTGGCATCTCATTCGCCGGAAAGTGCGAGCCGCGTGGGCCGAGTGGTCGAAGAAGCGATTACCAATGCCGTTCGTCATGGGGGTGCAACGGCAGTGGACATCGAGATTCGTCAGGTCGGCAAGGACGTGCAGGTTCGGATTGCCGATGATGGTCAAGGCCCTGCCAATGGTGATCGCGGGCTTGGAAGTGCGATTCTCGACCATGCCACGGAAGGCCGGTGGGTCTTGGAGGCAGGGGACACGGGTGCGGTCCTGACAGCGATGGTCCCGAACAATTGATGAGTGCGTTCGGCATGGCAAACTGAGGTCATGAGCGACAGAGTCACCATCAATATTTCCGACGGCATTGCAGATGTCCGTTTCAACCGTGCCGACAAGCGCAACGCCCTCGATGGCGAGCAGTTTGCAGCAATTGTCGATGCCGGAGAATCCCTGAAGTCCAACAAAAAGATTCGTGTTGTTGTTCTCTCAGGCGAAGGAGCATCATTTTGTGCGGGCCTCGATCTTGCATCGATGGGTGCCATGGCTGGTGGCGGAAGCGACAGTGGCGAGAAACAGCCCGCAGCATCCGACATGGAGAACGGTCGTATCACTCATCTGGCACAGCAGTCCGCTTGGGTGTGGCAGGAAGTGCCAGTTCCAGTGATTGCTGCCGTTCATGGTCATGCATTGGGTGGCGGTTGTCAGATTGCAATGGGCGCAGATATTCGCTTCGCCCACCCAGACACGAAGTTCAGTGTGCGCGAGACATATTGGGGTCTTGTTCCAGACATGGCCGGCACTGTTCTGATGCACGGACTCGTTCGTCCAGACATCTTGAAAGACATCGTGATGTCGGCGCGTATTTTCGATGGTCGCGAAGCGGCCGAGATTGGCATCGTGACACGATTGTCAGAGACCCCTCGTGAGGACGCCTTCGCCTACGCAGCCGAAATCTGCAAGCGCAGCCCTGACGCTGTTCGCGGGGCAAAAGAACTCCTCAACCGCATGACAGTTGAATTCGCAGCGGCGCAATTTGCCGCCGAACGACGAATCATCGGCACCCTGATCGGTGGGCACAACCAGCGTGAATCCGTGATGTCAGACTTTGAGAAGCGGGCTCCGGCCTACATCGACGCGAAGTAGGCCGTTAATTGGCTTGGTAGAGCCCAAAAGGCTCGATAGCCTTTCCTTGCTCGGGCCAGCGTCGTCCCGGGAGAACACAATTTGATTCTCCGCCGTGCTTGCACGGTTCCCGTAAGGACTTAGACGCTCATGAACCCAGATCTCCCCGTTGCCCATGGCTTGTACGACCCACGCTTCGAACACGACGCGTGTGGCGTGTCCTTCGTTGCCAATATCAAAGGTGTCCGCAGTCGCGAGATCGTCACGCTTGGCATCACAGCCCTGTGCAACATGGAACACCGTGGTGCAACAGGAGCAGAAGCAGACACGGGTGACGGTGCCGGCATCCTCATCCAGGTTCCCGATGCATTCCTTCGCGCAGTCGCCGGATTCGATCTTCCGGCAGCAGGCGCATATGCAGTTGGTCTTGTGTTTCTCCCGACAGATCCGGCCCACACCGCTTCGGCGATGGCAACCGTTGAGAAAATTGTGCTTGAAGAAGGATTGCGTCCACTTGGTTGGCGCGATGTTCCGACGAACCCAGATTGCCTCGGAGCGTCTGCTCGTGCCGTGATGCCTGCGATTCGCCAGTTCTTCCTTGATGATCCAGCCGGAGCCACCGATATTGATCTTGATCGCAAGATTTTTGTCGCCCGCAAGCGCATCGAGCATGCACTGACCGGCGACATGCGCACGTATTTCTCGTCATTGTCGGCTCGCACTCTTGTGTACAAGGGAATGTTCACGACCCCAGAGCTGGGCGATTTCTTCCCAGACCTGTGGGACGAGCGCATGGAATCTGCACTTGCACTCGTACATAGTCGTTTTTCGACCAACACATTTCCTTCGTGGCCACTGGCTCACCCGTACCGCTACATCGCCCACAACGGCGAGATCAACACGGTGCAGGGCAACCGCAACTGGATGCGCACTCGTGAAGCATTGTTGGCAAACGACTCGATTCCTGGTTTAGAGAAGGCATTCCCTATTTGCACTCCTGGCATGAGTGACTCGGCGAGTTTCGACGAAGTATTGGAACTGTTGCATCTTTCTGGTCGTTCATTGCCACATGCATTGCTGATGATGATTCCTGAAGCGTGGGAAAACAACGATCGCATGGATCCTGCCAAGCGTGCCTTTTACAAGTTCCACTCATCGTTGATGGAACCTTGGGACGGACCAGCAGACGTTGCATTCACTGATGGAACCTTGATTGGTGCGGTTCTCGACCGTAACGGTCTTCGCCCTGGCCGCTATTGGGTCACGAATGACGATTTGGTTGTGCTTGCTAGCGAAGCCGGTGTGCTTGATATCGAGCCGTCGCGCATCGTACGCAAGGGACGTTTGCAGCCAGGTCGAATGTTCCTCATCGACACCGCACAAGGTCGCATCGTCGGTGACGAAGAGATCAAGACGCGATTGGCGTCGGAGCACCCGTATCAGGAGTGGCTCGATCAGGGTCTCACTCTGTTGACTGATCTGCCTTCACGTGAGCATGTTGTCTATAGTCACGACAGCGTTATGCGTCGTCAGCAGATGTTTGGCTACACCGAAGAAGAACTGAAGGTCATTCTTGCTCCGACTGCTCGCACCGGAACAGAGCCACTTGGTTCGATGGGAACTGATACCCCGATCGCTGTGTTGTCCGATCGCTCGCGTTTGCTGTTTGATTACTTTCAGCAGTTGTTTGCCCAGGTCACGAACCCGCCACTCGATGCGATCCGCGAAGAAGTTGTGACCGCTATCGGCACAAGTGTCGGGCCAGAAGCAAACCTCTTGATGCCCGGTCCCGACAGTTGTCGTCAACTTGAGTTGCCTTTCCCGATTATCGACAACGTCGATCTTGCCAAGATCATTCACATCAACGACGAAAACACTCATCCTCATCTGGCTGCAGTTGTGATCAGTGGTTTGTATCGCGTCGCCGATGGTGGTGCTGGTCTGCGCACTGCGCTCGATCAGGTGCGTGCCGATGTCACCACCGCCATTATCGATGGTGCTCGCATCATCGTGTTGTCTGATCGCAACTCCGACGAAGTGTTCGCACCGATTCCGTCGTTGTTGTTGACAAGTGCAGTGCATCATCATCTGATTCGTGAGAAGCGTCGTACCCAAGTTGGCCTCGTTGTCGAGTGTGGAGACGCGCGCGAAGTTCATCACATGGCATTGCTCGTCGGTTTCGGTGCAGGAGCAATCAACCCGTACCTCGCATTCGAGACAATCGAAGACGTGATCGCAAGCGACATGTACTCGCTTGGCTCAATGGATCCGCACAAGGCTGTGAAGAACTACATCAAGGCATCCGGTAAGGGCGTCTTGAAAGTGATGTCGAAGATGGGTGTTTCCACTGTTGCTTCGTACACGGGTGCACAAATTTTTGAAGCCATCGGCTTGGCAAACGATCTGGTCGATGAATTCTTCACCGGAACGGTGTCGCGCCTCGGTGGCATCGGGCTTGATGAAATCGCACAGGAAGTCGCCACGCGTCACGCAACAGCGCATCCATCGCGTCCCGACCTTCGTTCGCATCGCCGCATCGAACTCGGCGGTGAATACCAGTGGCGTCGCGAAGGGGAGTATCACCTCTTCAACCCAGACACCGTGTATCGCTTGCAGCACTCCACTCGTGCAGGTCGCTACGACCTGTTCAAGCAGTACACGACTGAAGTAAACGATCAGTCGAAGCACCTTGCAACCTTGCGTGGCCTGTTTCATTTGCGCACCGAAGAACGCACTGCCATTTCGATTGATGAAGTCGAACCAGTCTCAGAAATCGTGAAGCGATTCTCCACGGGCGCCATGAGCTACGGATCCATTTCGGCCGAAGCACACGAAACACTCGCGATTGCAATGAACCGCATTGGTGCAAAGAGCAACACGGGCGAGGGCGGAGAAGACCCAGAGCGTTTCATTCCGATGGAAAACGGCGACTCGAAGCGTTCCTCGATCAAGCAGGTTGCATCGGGTCGCTTCGGTGTCACAAGTGAGTATCTGGTGAACGCAGACGACTTGCAGATCAAGATGGCCCAGGGTGCAAAGCCTGGTGAAGGTGGGCAATTGCCTGGCCACAAGGTGTATCCGTGGGTGGCAAAGACCCGTCACTCGACTCCGGGTGTCGGGCTCATCAGCCCACCTCCACACCATGACATCTATTCGATCGAAGACCTGAAGCAGTTGATTCACGACTTGAAGAACGCGAACCCTGTGGCGCGCGTTCATGTGAAGCTCGTTGCCGAAGTGGGTGTTGGCACTGTTGCTGCCGGAGTCAGCAAGGCAAAGGCCGACGTTGTTCTAATCTCGGGCCACGATGGCGGCACGGGTGCTTCACCGCTTACCTCCTTGAAGCATGCAGGTGCTCCGTGGGAACTTGGTCTTGCTGAAGCACAGCAGACACTCATGCTCAATGGTCTGCGCGATCGCATTGTTGTGCAAGCCGACGGACAAATGAAGACAGGCCGCGATGTCATCATCGCTGCTCTTCTCGGTGCCGAGGAATTTGGTTTTGCAACGGCACCACTTGTGGTCAGCGGCTGCATCATGATGCGCGTTTGTCATCTCGATACGTGCCCTGTCGGAATTGCAACCCAGAACCCAGTTCTTCGGGAGCGTTTCAGTGGCAAGCCCGAATTTGTTGTGAACTTCTTTGAGTACATCGCAGAAGAAGTGCGTGAGTATCTTGCCGAACTTGGTTTCCGTACCTTGAAAGAAGCAGTCGGCCATGTCGAGCTAATCAATGCTGAGCAGGCAGTGAACCATTGGAAGGCTCAAGGCCTCGACATTTCGCCGATTCTTGCGGTGCCGCAGAACCCATATGGTTCCACTCCGTTCATGTCGGTTGCACAGGATCATGGTCTGGCCGATGCTCTCGACAACGAACTCATCTCTCTGTCGCGTGAGGCGATTGCAGATGCCCGTCCCGTGAACATTGCCCTTCCAATCCGAAACGTGAACCGCACAGTCGGCACCATGCTTGGGTATGAAGTGACAAAGGCATGGGGCGGCCCTGGTCTGCCCGATGGAACCATCAACATTCATTTCACCGGTTCGGCTGGTCAGAGTTTTGGTGCATTCGTTCCTGCAGGAATTGAGATGCGTCTCGAAGGCGATTGCAATGACTACCTCGGTAAGGGTTTGTCTGGTGGGCGAATCATTCTGCATCCTCATCGTGAATCGACTTTCGTTGCCGAAGAAAACGTGATTGCCGGAAACGTCATCGGTTACGGAGCAACGAGTGGAGAAATCTTCATCCGTGGAACCGTCGGAGAGCGCTTCTGTGTTCGCAACTCCGGAGCAACAGCTGTTGTCGAGGGAGTAGGAGATCACGGCTGTGAGTACATGACCGGAGGTCGTGTTGTTGTTCTCGGGGAAACAGGGCGCAACTTTGCAGCCGGTATGTCCGGCGGCATTGCGTATGTATACGACCCGAACGAAGAGTTCTCCGGCAATGTGAACTACGACATGGTCGACCTCGAGGCAGTACTCGGCGAAGACAGCGAGTGGTTGCGAGCAACAATCGAACGCCATGGTGCTCTCACAGGTTCAGCAGTTGCCGAGCGGATTCTCAGTGCGTGGACAATCGAAGCGTCGCATTTCCGCAAGGTGATGCCACGTGACTACAAATCAGTTCTCGCAGTGCTTGCTGCGGCAAAGGCCGAAGGTCTTACTGAAGAACAAACATCAGATCGAGTAATGGAGGCAGCCCGTGGGTGAGACAACCGGATTTCTACAATGGGGCCGCAGT
>JBEAXB010000120.1:0-4054 GCA_041160045.1 Actinomycetota bacterium | reverse complement strand
GCATAGACCTCGTGCCCAGACAAACTGATGCGTGCACGGCGTTCGAGAACAGCGAGCAACATGGACAAGCGACCCTGATCGACACCTTGAGCGCTGCGACGTGCAGGGGCAGCAGAACTGACGGGGTTGGTGAGTGCTTGCAGTTCAACAAGCAACGGACGTTGCCCCTCGATTGTAGGAACAACGACGGAGCCAGGGACACCGGTGCGACGATCGGTGAGGAACAATTGACTGGCGTCGGGGACACCCATGAGTCCGGTCTCTGTCATTTCGAACAGACCAAGTTCGTTGGTGGGGCCAAAACGATGTTTGGCGGCTCGCATCAGACGCAATGCGTGATGACGCTCGCCCTCGAAGGAAAGCACCGTATCCACAACATGTTCGAGAACGCGAGGCCCAGCGAGGCCACCTTCCTTCGTGACATGACCAACAAGCACCACTGAGATGTTGCGACGTTTTGCTTCTTGCACCAGACGATGCGCACAACCACGCACCTGAACAACAGAGCCGGGAGACGAGCCAAGTTCGGGATCAACAACGGTTTGAATCGAGTCGATGACGACGAGCTTCGGAGAAATTTTGTCGATGGCAGCGATGATGTTCGGCAACGACATTTCGGGAAGCAGCCACAGATCGGGGCTGATGGCGTTGAGGCGGTCGGCACGCAGGCGCACTTGCTGCGCACTTTCTTCGGCAGTGACATAGAGAGATGGTCCGGATGCACCAGCGAGAAGTTGCAACAACAATGTGCTCTTGCCGATGCCGGGTTCGCCGCCAAGCAACGTGACCGAGCCGGGAACTAGGCCGCCACCCAACACACGATCGAGTTCGCCGATGCCAGTTGGCACAGGATCGCTTTCGTTGGGGTTGACATCGCCAATCGGTGTTGCTTCGCCAGCGGGAACGAGTGCGAGGCCAGCGGCAAGCGTGACGCGCGAATCATCGGTGCCTTCGACATCTTCGACCAATGAGTTCCATGCACCGCACACAAGGCACTTGCCCGACCATTTGGGAAACGATGCACTGCACTCGGTGCAACGATGAATAAGACGAAGTTTTGCCACGTAGTGACCTTATATGCGGGGTGTAGGTGTGCGTTTGTTGCGTGCGTTCAGCACCATCAGAATGAGCACGATTGACCCGGCGACCCAGACGGCCAACAACCCAAGAAGCAGGACGCGGGCAACGCGAGAGATGCTGGACGCCACATCAACATTGGTCACGGTTGTTGCAATATCCGTCGGGCTGCCATCGGTAGGAACACGCCAGGTGATTTTCCCGTCGACTGCTTGACCCGTGGTGGCATCAACCGTGCCGGGAAGGGTGGCGTCGAATTCGATGCTGATGGCATCGCCAAGATCAAGGCCGGCAGCTGCAACTTCGGCGGCGTACGGCGCGCCTTCGAGCAGTGTGAGTGTTGCATCATCGGCGAATGCCTCGAGGCCGCCATTGACTTCAAGTCGACCACCAAGGGTGAACGTGCTGTTCGTGTCTTTGCCGGTGCGCGACAGCATCATGTCGTGCAATGGGCCGCGGGCACCGTTGATCTGGGTGAAGAGAGCAGTGGCTTCGGCAGGCCCAGAGAATGGATGGGTCATCGTGATTGTGAGGCCACCATCTTTTGTCTCGATCGGCCCAGTGATTTTCCAACCGGCTGCCACCAAATCGTCGGTGCGAATATCGCCCTTCAGATCTGGTGCTTTGTCGACGATGGCCTTGTCGGCTGTTGCAACAACAGAGATGGTTCCGGTGCCGTTTGGTTTGACCTGCAATGAAATGCGGGATTCAACCTTGCACGAACTAAGTATCACTGTTGCAGCAACGGCTGCAAGCAAACGAACGAGGTGTGTACGCGTCACTCGGAAGGAGTGACGGTGTCACCAGCAAGTGGCGCCTCGCTCGGCGCAACGATGCCTTCGACAGCGTTGAACACGATGTGGCGTTTGCCTTCGTTTTCCGGATCGTCTTGCGCGTCAACCACGATGATCTGACCAGCAGTGAACTGCTTGTACAGGATCTTCTCGGACAGTGCGTCTTCGATGTGGCGCTGAATGGCACGACGCAAAGGACGAGCACCCAACTGCGGGTCGTATCCGACTTCAGCGAGGAACTCTTTTGCATTTTGCGTGAGTTCGATGCCGAGGCCTTGCGATTCGAGTTGACCAGTCAGACGCTTTGTCATCATGTCGACCATCTGAACAACTTCAGGCTTCGACAATTCGTGGAACACGATTGTCTCGTCGATGCGGTTCAGGAACTCGGGGCGGAAGTGCGCCTTGAGTGCGTCGTTGACTTTGTCCTTCATGCGGGCGTACGACACGGCTTCATCACCCTTGGTGAATCCCATGTTGCCCTTGCGCAGATCTGATGTGCCCAAGTTGCTCGTCATGATGAGGATGGTGTTGCGGAAGTCGACGCTGCGACCCTGGCTGTCGGTGAGACGACCTTCTTCAAGAATCTGCAACAACGTGTTGAACACGTCGGGGTGAGCCTTTTCGATTTCGTCGAACAACACAACCGAGAACGGCTTGCGACGTACGGCTTCGGTGAGCTGACCGCCTTCTTCATAGCCGACGTATCCCGGAGGCGAACCAACGAGGCGGCTCACAGTGTGCTTTTCCATGTACTCAGACATGTCGAGCGTGATGAGTGCTTGATCGTCGCCGAACAAGAATTCGGTGAGGGTCTTTGCAAGTTCTGTTTTACCAACACCTGTTGGTCCGAGGAAGATGAACGAACCGCTCGGGCGACGTGGGTCTTTCAGACCGGCACGCGTACGACGGATGCTTTGCGACACTGCCTTGATGGCATCTTCTTGACCGATGATGCGCTTGTGCAGTTCGGCTTCCATGTTGAGAAGCTTTGCTGTCTCTTCTTCGGTGAGCTTGTAGACAGGAATGCCGGTCCAGATGCTGAGCACCTCGGCGATGGCTTCCTCGTCGACTTCGTCGAACAAGTTGATGCCTGATGCCTTGATCTCAGTCTCTTTTGCAGACTTTTCTTCGAGCAGTGCACGCTCTTGATCGCGCAAACGACCAGCTTCTTCGAAGCCCTGATCTTCAATGGCCTTCTTCTTTGCATCTTGCACTTGTGTGATGCGATTTTCGAGGTCTTTGAGATCTGGTGGTGTTTGCATGCGCTTGATGCGCAAACGTGAACCGGCTTCGTCGATGAGGTCGATTGCCTTGTCTGGCAAGAAACGATCGGCGATGTAGCGATCTGCGAGGTTTGCAGCAGCAACGATTGCCTGATCGGTGATCGTGACACGGTGGTGCGTTTCGTACTTGTCGCGCACACCCTTCAGAATTTCGATGGTGTGGGCAACAGTTGGCTCTTCCACCTTGACGGGCTGGAAGCGACGCTCGAGTGCCGGATCTTTTTCGAAGTGCTTGCGATATTCGTCTGTTGTGGTTGCACCGATTGTCTGCAACTCACCACGAGCGAGCATCGGCTTCAAGATGCTTGCTGCATCGATTGCACCTTCGGCTGCACCCGCACCGACAAGGGTGTGGATTTCGTCGATGAACAAAACAATGTCGCCACGTGTCTTGATTTCCTTCAGAACTTTTTTGAGACGCTCTTCGAAGTCACCGCGGTAACGACTACCGGCAACAAGTGCGCCGAGGTCGAGTGTGTAGAGCTGCTTGTCCTTCAGTGTTTCCGGAATGTCGCCCGACACGATGCGCTGAGCAAGGCCTTCGACGATTGCGGTCTTACCAACACCTGGCTCGCCGATGAGAACAGGGTTGTTCTTTGTACGACGGGAAAGAATCTGCATGACGCGCTCGAGTTCGCGCGAGCGACCAATGACGGGGTCGAGCTTCTTGTCGCGCGCCAACTGTGTGAGGTTGCGGCCGAACTGATCGAGAATTTGGCTGCTGCCTTTGTCGCCAGCTTCTTCCTTGCCACCAACTGGTGCGCCGGGAGCTTCGCCCTTTGCGCCAGGACCTTGGTAGCCCGAGAGCAACTGGATGACTTGCTGGCGAACCTTGCCGAGATCGGCGCCCAACTTGACGAGAACTTGAGTGGCAACACCTTCGCCCTCGCGCAAGAG
>JBEAXB010000119.1:0-4098 GCA_041160045.1 Actinomycetota bacterium | reverse complement strand
CGAAATCGTTGCAATGGCCAGTTATCCGAACTTTGATAACCGTTGGTTCAATGCGGGAATCACATCAGAGAAATTCGCAGAACTTTTCCCAAAGACAGAAGACCCTGACCAATCGATTCTTGTGAACAGGGCCATTTCGGGTCGCTACAACCTTGGTTCAGCATTTAAGCCTTTCGTTGCTTTCGCTGCATTGAATACTGGGCAGTTGCCCGGTGGTTCGAAATACACGATCAAAGATCAAGGCACATACAAATTGGAGAGCATTCCCGAGGAACGTTGCCAGTTGAACGTCAAGTGTGTTTTCAAGAATGCAAACTGTGGCAACGGTGCGCCATGCAAATACGGACGTGTCAATGTTGTGACAGCGTTGGCTGTGTCGTCCGATGTGTTTTTCTACAAGATCGGCGAACAGATCTTCACTGAACGCGGCAACAAGCCTGTTCTTGAAGAGCAGGTTCGTCTCTTTGGTTTCGGCTCTCCCACTGAGATCGATCTCCCATACGAGTACATCGGAACAGTTCCGAGTAGGGCATTGAAAGAGCGCCTGGCTGCCTCTGGCGCCATTGCGAAGGAAGAAGGCAGGGGTTACTACGTCGGTGACAATGTGCAGTTCTCCATTGGTCAGGGCCTCTTGTCCTCATCTCCGATGCAGTTGGCAGTCGGATACGGGGCATTGGCAAACGGCGGAAAAGTGCTGCGACCTCGAGTGGTGCGTGCAATTTGGGCGCCAGGAACTCCGAACGGCAAATCAGGAAGCGTGAACCTGAAAGAAGGCACCGTGCTACAGGATTTCGCCGCACCTCAAATCAAAAACGATGTTGCTATGAAACCTGAGATTCGTGACCCGATTGTCAAAGGGCTCGCGCGTGTCATCACCGGCCCAGGCGTGACATCAGATTTTTACCACTCGACAACAGGTGAGAGCTTGTTCCGTTCGTATCCGAAGCGTTCGCTTCCGTTGGCTGGGAAAACCGGAACCGCACAGGGAGCCGGAAATCTTCCATGGAATGACTCGTCAGTATTCGGCGCATTTAGTTTGGACCCGAAGAAGCCCTATACGGCTGTTGCCTATCTCGAAAAAAGTGGATATGGATCGCGGGCAGCAGCACCTGTGGTGAAGTGCGTGTTCACTGCTCTTGCTGGGAAAGTGAAAGTGGACACCGCTGTCCCTGCAGACCCTCTCGACATCACGAGTTACGAAGTGGCTTCGAAGCAGGCTCTTCCGAATCCGTTGTGTCTCATTGGTGCTGGCTCGTCGGTGCGTGACTGATGAGCATCGCAATGTTTCGACGCCGTCCGAACTCAGGACTCGGCAATATCTACCGGGGATTTGCTAGCCCGACGCGCAATATCGATTGGATTCTGATGTCGGCCGTCGGTGCATTGACCGTCATTGGCGCTTTCATGATCTATTCGGCCACTCGACCCCGTCTCTTGAATCGCGGAGCCGACCCATTTCAGTTCGTTCAAAGGCAAATCATCTTCGTGATTCTGGCGATTGTGGTCATGGCAGTCGTGATGTGGATGGATTACGTACAACTGCGGGGGAGTGCTGAGATGTTCTACGCGGTCACCATCTTGCTGCTGGTTCTTGTCTTTGTTGCCGGAGCTGTGAAAGGCGGAGCGCGACTCTCGTTCGATATTGGTCCGATCGCGGTGCAGCCATCGGAGTTGGCCAAAGCCACCACCTTGCTTTTATTATGCGGATTTCTCGCCCAAGACGATGGGGAGAGCGTGTCGTATGAGCGCTTCATCCAAGCCCTGTTCATCGTGGGGGTTCCAGTCGTGCTCGTGGGTATCGAACCAGACCTCGGGTCTGCATCCGTGCTCGTTGCAGCTGCCATGGGGGTGTTGCTCGTGGCCGGCGCCCGAATGCGCTACATCATTCTGATTACGTCGCTGTCGGCCATCTCGGTGGCAGCCGGAATCGTGTCGGGGGTCGTGAAGGACTATCAACTGCGTCGCATCACCGGATTCTTGAACCAGAACTCGGATTCGGCCAGTTTGCAGCAGCTCACGACTCAGGTTCGTTTTGCCAAGAGGGCTGTGGCAACAGGGGGGTTCTTCGGGAAGGGCTATCTGAGCGGCCCTCTCACAAACGGGGCATTCATCCCGGTCCAATCCACTGACTTTGTGTTCTCGGCCGTAGGAGAGCAGTTTGGGATGCTCGGAGGGGGGATTGTGATTGGTCTCTTTGTCGTCGTGCTGTGGAGAATCTTTCGCATCGCTCGTCTCGCCCAAGACCGCCTCGGCACGCTGATTTGTGCGGGAGTCTTCACCATGATCTTGTGGCAGGCCTTTCAAAATATCGGCATGACCATGGGGGTTACCCCCGTCTCGGGGGTTCCTTTGCCCTTTGTTTCATATGGCGGGTCGCACACGGTGGCCTTTGCCATCATGATCGGACTGGTCCAAAGCGTCCATATGCGCCGTTTCCGGTAGGCGAGAGCTGTATCCTTGGCAAGGCCGAAAGGGTCGGTTGCGCTAGTTGATGGCTGCAGCGGGGCCCGCATGGCGCGCTATTTGCGCGACGTGAGAAGGGAATTTCATGGATACGAACGGTACGAGCGAATCGCTCACCGACGACACAACTGCAACATCGTCACGAGACGGTGGTCAGCAATCACGCCCAGAAGGGCAAAACGGCCCGAAGAAGCGTCGCCGTGGGTCTCGCGGTGGCAAGAATCGCAAGAAGCCTGGTCAGGGCGACAGCGAAACGACCTCTTCGTCTGATGCTCCGCGCGCCCAAGGTCGTCCAGCTGCGCGTCCAGCTCCGGTCGATCCGAATCGCAAACCCCAAATTGGCGACACGCGTCCGTCACCGAGCAGCGCTGCCCAGGCTCCGTCTGCATCAGCAGATAGCGCGGCCAAGAAGAAACGCCGTCGCGGTGGTCGTGGCAAATCCCGTACCGGTTCCACTCAAGGTGGCCAAGGCCTGCTTGGCGCCGATGTCGATGCTGAAATCATCGAGCGTCGCCGGGGTCGTGAACGCAATGGTCGCCCCGTTGGTCGTCATCTCATGTGCGTCCAAGTGCGTGACGGAGTGACCCAGGTAGGCGTCATGGAAGGTCGCAGCCTGATCGAGCATTACGTGAGCCGTCCAGCCGACGATGTCGGTCAGATCCACGGAAATATCTATCTTGGACGCGTTCAAAATGTCTTGCCAGGTATGGAAGCGGCTTTTGTCGATATCTCTACGCCAAAGAACGCAGTGCTGTATCGCGGAGACGTGCAATACGACCCTGAAGATGTGGAAACAAAGGACACTGCCCGAATCGAGCACATCTTGCGTTCTCGTCAGATGATTCTGTGTCAGGTCACCAAGAATCCGATCGGTGCCAAGGGTGCGCGTCTGACCCAAGAAGTGTCGTTGCCAGGTCGTTTTGTTGTCCTGATTCCGAACTCGAAGACCTATGGCATCTCAAAGCGCCTCGAGGATTCCGAACGCCGTCGCCTGCGCACCATCCTCGACCGAGTCAAGCCAGCGCACCACGGTGTCATCGTGCGTACCGCAGCCGAGCACGCCACCGAGCACGAACTCACCGCCGACATGACCCGACTCCTCGAAGAGTGGGAAAAAATCGAAAAGGCTTCGAAGGAAGCAACAGGTCCGCAGTTGTTGTATCGCGAGCCTGAATTAGCTGTGCGTACCATCCGTGAGGAATTCAACGCCGAGTATCGCGGAGTTCTGATTGATGATCACGAACTGTTTGAAGAAGTACACAGCTATGTGGCTGCTTTCAATCCCGAGTTGGCCGACCGAGTCGAATACTTCGATCGCGATGTCGAGCCATTGTCATTGTTCGAAACTCAGCACGTGCACGAACAATTACACAAGGCGCTCGATCGCAAAGTGTGGTTGCCTTCTGGTGGTTCGCTCATCATCGAGCACACTGAAGCTCTCACCGTGATCGACGTGAACACCGGCAAGAACGTCGGCACCTCAAACCTCGAGCAGACCGTGTTTCAAAACAACCTCGAGGCCGCACAAGAAGTGGCTCACCAGCTGCGCTTGCGTGACATCGGCGGAATCATCGTCATCGACTTCATCGACATGGAGATCAAGGACAACCGCAAAAAGGTCATTGAATCCTTCCG
>JBEAXB010000118.1:0-4100 GCA_041160045.1 Actinomycetota bacterium | reverse complement strand
GCACTTGTTGCACATGGGTACTTGCTTCGGATCGCGCGATGGCACCCACACGTGGCCACACAATGCTTCGATGGGGGTTCCGTTGATGCGTGCCTCGAGGACTTTGGCCGCAGCATTTTCGCCGGGCAGGGTCTTGACGATGTGGGCAACTACGGGCTCACCAGTTTCGGTGACGTGCTCGGTATCGGGGCGAACCTCGACGGGACGACTCTTCAGGGGTGTTGCCATGTCCAACAGTCAACCACGAGATGTGCGGGTCGTACCATGCAGTGATGGCGATTCTTGTTGATGAGAGCAGATGGTGGTTCAAGGAACATCATTGGTGCCATATGGTGAGCGATACATCGTTTGATGAGTTGCACGCGTTTGCCGAATCAATGCAGATTCCGATGCGGGCGTTTCATGGCGACCACTATGACGTGCCTGCACACTTGCGAGATGCCGTTCTTGAGCGTGGGGCTGTCGTGGTCACGAGCAGGGAACTGGTGACCCGATTGGTGAGTGCTGGTCTACGAATGACTGCGGCACAGAGACGTGCTCACAAACATGACGCAGATGCAGACCACGGATCTGCAGATTCCGTGAGCGAGCGCGGGCAGTAAAGCCCACCGACGCCGATCACTGCCCAATCAAGCAGCTGCAAACCGGCACTGTTGACAACTTTGGTGTAGCGCTGCAAGAGATCGGGGTCGGTTGTGATGATTGGTGCAGTGGTGCGCACCGAGACAAGCACAATGCTGTGTGCGTCGGGCAACAGTGACGAGTGTCCGACAATGGCGTGAATAGACGATTCGGTGAGCGCCGAGAAGCGCGTGAGGGAGATGCATCGACGCTGTGCATCTGTGACGATTGCAATTGTGTGCGCCGTGAGCGGGCGAGGAATGGACAGACATGCAATGCCGAGAGCTTCGACGAGTGCGCCGATTGGATCGATGAATGGTTGTGGAATATCGACAAGTGATGCGTTGAGCACGGTGCCCCCAGTTCAGAGAAATGACAACAGGGGAGTGCGAGGAAAAGTACGACGGGGGTGTGTCGGGCGCGCGAATCAGAGGGAGGCAACGGCAACGAGCGACAGCACCATGCCAAGGATGGGGGCGACCCAGCCAATCCAAGGATTGTCCCTGTTCCAGCGAGGCTCGAGCATGGCGTATCCGGCGGCGGCACCCATGAGTGCGCCACCAAGATGACCACCAATAGAGATGCCAGGAATCGTGAACGTGATCAACAGGTTCAGAATCAGCGTTGCTCCGATGCCAGTTTTGAGTGGGTTGACTCCGCGCTGTTGCAAACCAACGGATGCTGCAGCCATCAGACCAAAGACTGCACCCGATGCGCCACCGGTGAGTGCGTTCGGGCTGAGTACGAGCGCACCGACAGCTCCACCGAGCATGGAAACAAAATAGAGAAGCGCAAAACGTGCGCGGCCAAGGGCAGGCTCAAGAAGTACTCCGAGTTGCCACAGCAGGAACATGTTCATGCCGATATGAAAAAGTCCGAAGTGCAGGAAACCCGAAGAGATGAGTCGGTACCACTCGCCGTCATCGATGAAGAACTGCGACAACGCCATGTCGAGTTCGCGACCATTGATGACACCGCCGCCGATGTAGCGATCTGATCCGAAGAGCACCCAGACAAAGATGACCGCGTTGAGGCCGATAATTATGCGGGTGACGAGCACCGACTGTGCAGCGTTCCAGAAACGAATTCGTTCGCGGGTTGCAGGTTTGGCACGACGAAGGCATTCGGCGCACAATGAGCCGATGTCTGCCTGGGTCAGGCACTGCGAACATGCAGGTCGATCACATCGGGTGCAATGCCGTCCCGTGGCCACATCGGGGTGCCGGGTGCAGTACTCGAGAATCGGCGGGGGAAACGACATCAGTGAGGAGCAGCCTCGGCTTGGTCGCGATGCGCAAGGTACCAATCCACTGTGCGGGTGAGGCCATCACGGAAATCCATGCCGGCGGTCCAGCCAAGAAGTTCGGAAGCACGGCTCGCGTCGATGCGACGACGCGGCTGTCCGTCGGGTTTTGTTGCATCCCATTTCAAGGTGCCGGTGTATTCGGTGACCTCGGCGATGGTTTCAGCAGTTTCACGAATGGTGATCTCGCGATCGGAACCAAGGTTGATGGGCTCGATGCCTTCGTGCATCTCTGCTGCGCGAACGATTGCTGCTGCCGCATCTTCGACATACAAATATTCACGACTGGCTGAACCTGTTCCCCAGACATCGATGAACTCTGCATTCGTCTCTTTTGCTTCGATGCATTTCTTGATGAGTGCAGGAATGACATGTGAGACAGCGGGGTGAAACTTGTCGCCAGGGCCGTACAGATTGGTCGGAATCAGGTAGGCGAATTTCTGTCCGTACTGCGCAGCATTGACCTGTGCATGAACGAGGTGAGCTTTCTTTGCGATGCCGTATGGTGCATTCGTTTCCTCGGGATAGCCATCCCAGAACGACTCTTCTTTGAAGGGCACAGGTGTGAACTTCGGATATGAGCAGACGGTGCCAAGCAAAACGGTTTTTTCGATGCCAGCTGCCCGAGCTGCCTCGATGATGTGTGTGCCCATCATCAAGTTGTCGAAGTAGAGGGGGGCAGGGGCGACTTGGTTGTAGCCAATTCCGCCGACGCGGGCAGCGAGGTGAATGACATGTGTCGGTTCGTAGGCAGCCAGCATGGCGTCAGCAGCCCGAGGAATGGTGAGATCGAAGGCTTCGTGGGTAGGGGCAACGACTTTTGCCCCCCGTTCGGCAAGAAGCCGAACAACGACTCGCCCGAGGAACCCGTTGCCACCAGTGACAACCACGCTTCTGTTCGACCAAAATTCCGCCATAGATGCCATAGTACGGCGCGAACGGTCAGAATGAAGGGGTGCGCGTTGCTTACACCCTCGAACAGTGCTGGCGAAGAGTGCCAGGTGGAACGGGGATTGCCGCAGTGGAAGTGGCAAAGGAACTCAATCTGCTTGATGACGTTGACGTCATCGGGGTGGCCGGCAGGCACAGGTACGGACCTACCAAAGGGTTCGAGCCACACATCCGCATGGCGTCGCTCCCGATTGGCGGGCCGTTGTTGTTCGAGTCGTGGTTGCGACTGAAATGGCCACTGGTTGAATCCGTTGTCGACAATGCCGACCTCGTGCACTCGACAACAATCATTGCCCCTGCAACTCGTCTGCCATTGGTTGTCACGATTCACGATCTCGCATTCCTGCGGCATCCTGAATTTTTCACCGACCGCGGCAACAGGGTGTTTCGCCGCAGTCTCGACATTGTTCGTGACAAGGCAGCAATGGTGTTGTGTTCATCGCGTGCCACGCTTGACGATTGTGTGACTGCCGGATTTGAACTCGACCGATTACGTCATGTGCCCCTTGGTGTCACCACGCATGCAGTGACAGCATCCGATCATGCGCGGGTGCGTGCGACATACAACCTGCCCGACACATTCGTTCTGTTTGTCGGCACCTTGGAGCCACGCAAGAATCTGACTCGACTCATTCAGGCACTCGAATCGATTCCTGATGCACCGCCACTTGTGATTGTCGGAATGGCAGGGTGGGGCGATGCGGTGGCAACGACCACGCACGATGTGCGTTTCACTGGGTTTGTTCCCGCTGAGGATTTACCGGCACTGTATGCATCGGCACGCGTCTTTGCATTTCCTTCCGTTCTCGAAGGGTACGGATTGCCAGTGATCGAAGCGATGGCTCACGGTGCTCCAGTTGTGACATCGCGCGGAACCTCCACTGAGGAAGTTGCGGGTGGGGCAGCTGTTCTTGTTGATCCACTCGACGTGTCATCGATTGCGTCGGGGATCAGCGAAGCACTCGACAGCTACACACAGATGAGTGCAGCCGGATTGTTGCGTGCGGCACAAGTCACGTGGGCACACACTGCACGTGCCACCGCTGATGCGTATGCAGAAGTATTGCGAGGCTCGCAATGAGCACACATCGCGTTGCCATGAACTTGCTGTGGTGCGTCCCTGGTGTTGGCGGCAGCGAAGAGTATTTGGTACGTCAACTTCTCGGGCTTGCTGCAATCTCCCACGATTACGACATGCATGTGTTTGCTCCGCGAGGTTTTTCCG
>JBEAXB010000117.1:0-4113 GCA_041160045.1 Actinomycetota bacterium | reverse complement strand
ACGATGCAGTCGTCTCCGAGACTGATGCCGATGCCTGCGTTTGCGCCGAGAAGACAACGCTCGCCGATTGTGACCATTTCCTTGCCGCCACCAGAGAGTGTTCCCATGATGGATGCGCCGCCGCCGATGTCGGAGCCATCACCGACAATGACGCCGGCTGAGATGCGTCCTTCGACCATGGATGCACCGAGAGTTCCGGCATTGAAGTTGCAGAACCCTTCATGCATCACGGTGGTGCCAGGAGCGAGATGTGCGCCGAGACGAACACGGCTTGCATCGGCGATGCGTACGCCAGAAGGAACGACATAGTCGGTCATGCGAGGGAACTTGTCGACGCCGTGCACCACGAGATGCTCTCCGCGTTGTGCAAGGTTCCATGCGACTGATTCGAGTGCATCGATAGCGACAGGGCCACGTGAGGTCCATGCAACGTTTTGCAGCAGACCAAAAGCACCATCGAGATTGATGGTGCGCGGCTGCATGAAGCGCTGCGACAACAAATTGAGGCGCAGGTACACATCGGCCGCGCTTGCAGGTGCAACTGCGGTGTCGATGGTGAGGCTGACTGCTTCGAATGCAACGCCACGATCACGATCGGTATCCACGCTTGGTGCAAATGTTGGTGCGTCGGCCGCGGAGAATTCGCCGAGGCCAATGGTGCGGAAGCGAACATCGAGTGTTGCTCCGGTTGCGTCGAGGGTGGCGATGCCGACACCCCATGCTGTTGTGGACATTAGAAAGCCTCCAGGCGAAGTGTTGGGAACAAGATGACGTCGCGAATTGAATGGGCATTGCCAATCAGCATGACCAAGCGATCCATACCGATGCCGAGGCCACCGGTGGGGGGCATGCCATATTCCATGGCACGCAGGAAGTCTTCGTCGATGGTGCCGGCTTCATCGTTGCCTGCTTCTTTCGACTTCTGCTCGTCTTCAAAGCGCATTCGTTGTTCGACTGGGTCGTTGAGTTCCGAATATGCATTGGCAAGTTCGCGACCACCGACAAACAGTTCGAAACGTTCGGTGAGGAATGGGTCGTTGCGGTCGACGCGGGCAAGTGGGCTGATTTCAACTGGGTGGCCAGTGACGAATGTTGGCTCGCGCAATGCGGCTTCGCTCGTTGCTTCGAAGAGTTCTTCGATGATCTTGCCAGGGCCGAAGTGAGGAAGCACGGTGACGCCGTGCTTTTCGGCGAGAGCGACAAGTTGTTCGCGAGGTTGCGACGGGTGAACTTCGACGCCTGTTGCTTCTGTGACAAGGTCGATCATGCGTGCACGACGCCATGGTTTCGACAAGTCGACAGGAAGATCGTCGATGGTGACGACTGAGGAACCGGTGGCATCGATGGCGGCGGTGGTGATGAGGGCCTCGGTGAGGTCCATCATGTCGGTGTAGTCGGCGAAGGCTTGGTACAGCTCCATCATCGTGAACTCAGGGTTGTGACGCGTGGAGATTCCTTCGTTGCGGAATACGCGACCGATTTCGAAGACCCGCTCCATGCCGCCAACGATGAGGCGCTTCAGGTGCAACTCGAGTGCAATGCGCAGGTATTGCTGCATGTCGAGTGCGTTGTGGTGGGTGATGAACGGACGAGCATGTGCTCCGCCTGCTTCAACATGCAACACGGGTGTTTCCACCTCGGTGAACTTACGACCATGAAGCGTGCGACGGAAACTGGCGATGACTTCGTGGCGAATCGCAAACATGCGACGTGATTCTTCGTTGCCAATGAGGTCTGCGTAGCGCTGGCGGTAACGGGTATCGGTATCGGTGAGGCCGTGCCATTTGTCGGGAAGCGGGCGGACAGCCTTTGCAAGCAGAACAGCCGAATCAACCTTGACGGACAACTCGCCCTTGCGCGTGGACATCACGGTGCCAGTTGCTCCGACCCAGTCGCCGAGGTCGAGGTTGTTGATGGCGTCGAACTGCTCGTCACCGACAACACCTTTGGACACGAACAACTGAATGGATGACTCGCGATCTTGCACGGTTGCAAAGATGAGTTTTCCTTGGTCGCGCTTGAGAAGAATGCGTCCGGCAATCGTGACGACGGTCTCGGTTTCGGTGCCAGCTTCGAGTGATGCATGTTCGGCGCGAATCTCGCCCAAGGTGTGGCTGCGATCAAAGCGATAGGGGTACGGATTCGTGCCGGCCTCGCGCATGGCATCGAGTGAGCCAAGACGACGAGCCTTTTCCAGTTCGAGGCCATTGGTACCGAGGTCTACAGATTCATCACTCACAGGCTCTCTACGGTAGTTGGCAACAGCGCCCATGAGGGAAGCCATTCCTCAACTACGGTCGAAGTCATGCATAAACGGACCATCACAGTCATTGCCTTGATGGCAAGTCTGTGCGTTGTGTCCCCTGCGCGAGCAGAAGAGGCCACTGTGTATCCGGCTGTGTACCAGCAACCCACGATGTCGATCTCGATGACATCGTCATTGTCGCCGGGCCAGGTTTCACGCATCAGTGCGGGTATTCGCCTTGGTGGGGCAGACCCTCACCCGTTGCGGTTCCCGACGGTGTCGCTCACCGCCCAGACTCGCGCTGGCTCGGATATTTTTCGTTTAGGGCAAGGGTGGCGCATTCCGATGGCAACGATGGTTGCCCCAGTCGAATTCGTTCGTGCCACTGGTGGCGACGCGATGGCGGCAGTGGTGGCGCAAGGAAAGCTCGCCATTGGTGAAACGTCAGCACAGATTCGCGGCGCACAGGTGGGCGATGTCTTCACCCTTCGAGACGTCAGATTCCGCATGCGCACATTTGTTGTTGGGGCAATCGTTGCCGATGAGTTCGTGAACTGGGGCGACCTTCTCATGTCGACGGAGATGGCGGCGAGGTTGGGCACCATGTCGATTGCGCGAATTGCAGTCACGGGTATTGAATCATCGGGCGTTGTGCTTGCCGGGTTACGTCTTCGAGGCGTCACGATTGGCACCACGTATCGCTTGCGCACGTCGTGGGATCGAGAGAACCCGGACGGAACACTCGGTACATCGACCACGAAAAAACTCTTGGGTGAGTTTGCATACAAACCAACAAGGGGAAGCTCGATGATGGTGTCGGCCAAATGGACCAGTGGCAACATCGTGTGGCGCAACAGATACACCGACATCGGGTTGAGCAACAACTGTCACAAGGTTGTCGCAGTTGCCATTCAGGGCGCTCTCACTGAAATTAAAAAAGCGGGCCTCAAGAAACACATCGACTTGCGTAATTCGAATCGGTATGGCGGGTGTTTCGTTGGTCGCTATAACCGCATGGCAGGCACATTTGGCTCGCCATCGCGGCACGCGTGGGGGATGGCCATCGACATCAACACCGTCACCAATGCCCAAGGGCGAGTGCCGCTGATGAATTGCAAGATTGTTCATATCTTTCGCAAATGGGGATTTGCATGGGGTGGCAATTTCTGGCCGGCCGATGGCATGCATTTCGAGTACGTGGGGGAGCCACGCGACAAACTGGGATATCCGTCGCGATATTGCCCGAACCCAGTTCCTGTGCAGCCATTGGAATTACCTCAGTTTGTCGCACTGACCACCACCACCACTTCGACAACATCGACAACGTCGACCACCACCACTTCGACGGTTCCTGAGACAACTTCAACGACATCGACCACCACGACATCAAGTACGACAACTTCAACCACCACTACGGTTCCCGCGTCAACAACGACTTCCAGCACGGTTCCCGCGTCAACGACGACCACGACAGCCAACGGGTGAATGGCTGTACCGATAGTCTCAGCAGTGTGAACATCGAAAAAAAGCTTGTCATCATTGGCGGTGGCCCTGCTGGCCATGCTGCAGCCACATCTGCTGCTCGATTGGGTGCTGAAGTCGTTCTGATCGAGCGAGACATCATCGGTGGGGCGGCTCACCTTCTCGACTGCGTGCCATCAAAGACAATGATTTCCACGGGTGCAGCAATGAAGTTCACCGACAACTTGTCTGGGATGGGCCTCGAAAGCCGTAATGCCAACGTGGATGTGGAAGCACTCACGGCGCGTATCGAAGGAATCAAGACAAAGTTGTCGAACGATGTGACATCGATGCTCGAGAACCAGGGAGTCCTCATTCTTCGTGGCACTGCATCTCTTGTTGATCAG
>JBEAXB010000013.1:0-12072 GCA_041160045.1 Actinomycetota bacterium | reverse complement strand
GCAATTGGTGAGTCGTTTCGATCGTCCGGCATCTGTGATTGTCAAACATGCAAATCCGTGTGGCGTTGCGCTTGCTCCGACCATTTTTGAGGCGTACACGAATGCACACAAGGCAGATCCGGTCAGTGCATTCGGCGGCATCATTGCCCTGAATGGTGAAGTAAACGAAGAAACTGCACATGCCATCAGCGAAGTGTTCACCGAAGTCGTCATCGCGCCGTCGTTCACAGCAGAAGCTCTGGAAATTCTGTGTGCAAAACCATCGCTGCGGGTGTTCGAAGCGGTTGCACCGTTTGGTGCAATGGCCATCGAGGTTCGTTCAATCGATGGCGGGCTGCTTGTGCAGTCTGTCGACGAAGTAAGCGAGCCGCTCGACAACTTCACGGTTGTCACAGAACGTGCGCCGAGCGCCGATGAATGGACAAGCATCATGCTTGCCTGGCAGACAGTCGCCGCCACATGGAGCAATGCAATTGTCCTTGCTCACGGCGACATCGTGGTCGGTATTGGCGGTGGACAACCAAATCGTGTTGATGCAGCGCGTTTCGCGATTGGTCGCGCCGGCGATCGCGCCAAAGGATCCGTGGCAGCCAGTGATGCCTTTTTCCCGTTCGGCGATACCGTTTCAGCGTTGGCCGCCGCTGGTGTCACTGCTATTTCCCAACCCGGTGGCAGTGTCCGAGACGAAGAATCCATCACGGCGGCCAACACTCATGGAATCGCCATGGTGTTCACCGGCGTGCGACACTTCCGTCACTAGGCATCTCGTAGACTCGTTTCATGGCCCGCATCAGTGACCTCCTTGCAACAGGGCGGACCTTCTCTTTTGAATTTTCTCCGCCGAAGTCGGCAGCAGGCTCGATGTCTCTTGGTCGCACAATTGCCGAACTCGAATCTCTGCATCCGTCGTTTGTTTCTGTCACCTACGGAGCAGGTGGTTCCACTCGCGAGCACACCCGCGACACGGTTCTCTGGGTACAGCGCGAGACAAACGTTCCACCCATGGCTCACCTCACCTGCGTTGGTCACACTCGGGCCGAAATTTCCGACATCATCAAGACCTACACCGATGTTGGAATTGAAAATGTTCTTGCGCTCGCCGGCGATGCCCCGAAAGATCCGGCAGACGCCCGCCCGAGCGATTACCAATACGCCACAGACCTTGTCGACCATTTGCGTGAAATCGGCGATCTGTGTATCGGTGTTGCGGCGCATCCCGAGGGCCATCCGCGCTCACCAGATCTTGCAACCGACCGACGCTTGCTCGCAGCAAAGTTGAGTGCGGCCGATTTTGCTACGACACAGTTCTTTTTCGATATCGATCACTATCTGTCAATGGTCAACGACCTTGCAGATCTTGGTGTCACCAAACCGGTGATTCCGGGCATCATGCCTGTCACGAACATCGCACAGGTGGAGCGCATGGCCGAATTATCGGGCGCTGCGTTTCCGGATTGGTTGCGCGCACGTCTCGAGTCGGGCACCTCGCCCGAAGATGTCCGCCGAATCGGTGTCGAGGCTGCCACTGAATTGTGCGCGAAGTTGCTCGATGCAGGCGCACCTGGCCTCCATTTCTACACACTCAACAAATCAACGGCCACCCGAGAGATCTACGCCCAATTGGGCCTTCCCGTTTCCTAGTCATCGCCTCCATGAGTAATCAGAATTATCCATCCGCAGCCACGTCTGGCACGCCGTCAACAGGTGTTCGTCGTGGACCAGTCGTTCCTTATGTTCCAGGTCTCGATGGTTTGCGCGCACTCGCTGTCATCGCAGTCATCGTGTATCACGCAAATCATTCCTGGTTGGGTGGTGGCTTTCTCGGAGTCGAAGTTTTCTTTGTTATCTCTGGCTATCTCATCACGTTGCTGCTGATTGCAGAACGCGAACGTTCCGGTTCAGTTTCTCTCGGAAACTTCTGGCTTCGTCGAGCACGGCGCCTGTTGCCTGCACTATTCACATTGCTGATCGGAACCACTGTGTACTGCGCGTTGTTCGACCGCGACAGGCTCGGGATGCTGCGCGGTGATGTGATTGCCGGTGTTCTATACGGAGCGAACTGGTTCCAGATTTGGTCTGGTTCGTCATACACCACCGAATTTGCCTTTGCGCCATTGCGGCATCTGTGGTCACTCGCCGTGGAAGAGCAGTACTACATCATCTGGCCACTCGTGATGTTCGTTCTGTTGCGCCGATTGCGTCCGCGCACTCTGCCGATACTTGGTTTGTTCTTCACTGTGGCTGCACTCGGAATCGGTGTGTGGACTGCTGTTTTGTATCAGTCGGGCCCGATCGACACATTTGCAAAAACTCCCGAACAGTTCATGACCATTTTTGGGCATCGAGTATTGCGAATCGATTTCATCTATCTCGGAACAATCACCCGTGCAAGCGGGCTCTTGCTCGGTGCAGCACTTGCCACCATGTGGAGGCCCTGGGCCATTCGGCGCGCGCACGCAGGTGCAAACGCAAATGCCCTGGATGTCGCAGGTGCACTTGCGCTCACAGCACTTGGCTTCATGTGCTGGAAAATGCGAGAAATCGTCGATGTCACCGACGGTGGCACCCAGGCGTACGACTTGTTGTACCGCGGTGGTTTGATTGCAGTAGCCCTCGCCACAATTGTTGCCATCGCAATGGTGACGCATCCGCGCTCGAGGCTTGGCAAGTACGTTGTCGGGTCTCCATTGCTCGTCTGGATTGGCAAGCGTTCGTATGGCCTGTATCTGTACCACTGGACAATTTTCCAGGCCTACAGAAAAAACGCGGGCAATGCACTCGATCTTCGTGAGTTCATTGCGCTCATGGCCATCACCATCGTTGTCACCGAAGCATCGTTCCAATTCATCGAGACACCGATTCGCACTGGCAAGGCAGTGGCGGGTTTCCGTGCATGGCGTCAGCGTGGCGGAAGAGTGGGCGGTCCACTTGCAGTGCTCCTCGGAACTCTTGCCGTGATTCCAGTGTTTGCCGTCGTCAGCATGGCGGGTGCAAAAGTCATTCCGGATGACATCACCGCCGGGCTGGATGACAATGAAGAAGTGATTACGTCGATCTCAACGACAACGGTGGGCAATGCCCCAACGACAATTCCTGCGGTAGCAACCACGGTTGTAGCGAAGGGAAAAATTGATGTTCTTGCTGTCGGTGATTCGGTCATGCTCGGGGCCGCCCGCAAGCTCACTTCGTACGGAATCACAGTTGACGCCTCAAAGAATCGTCAGGTTCTCGAAGCACTTCAAATCTTCAACTACTACAAATCAACTAATGAGCTTGGCAATAATGTCGTCATTCATCTCGGAACGAATGGCACGACCCGTACCTCCACGTTCGAATCCATCCTGAAACCGCTCTCAAAGGTGCAGCGCGTTCTCGTTCTCACGACGCACGTGCCTGGGCGTGAGTATGAAGCGATCAATAACAAGATCATCAATGCCCTGCCTTTGATGCATCCGAACGTCACGATTCTTGACTGGGATGCACTGTCAACCCCCCATAAGGACTGGTTTGCCTCCGACGGGATCCATCTGAATGCGCTCGGCCAGGACAATTACATTCAACTGATTTTGCAGGCACTCGGCAGATAATTGCCCTGCGGGAGCCTCTGCATTGGGAACCCACCGAGCCTCATGTCTACGCTTACAGCCATGACTTCACCAGTACGTATTGCCGTCACCGGCGCCGCCGGCCAGATTGGCTACAGCCTCCTTTTCCGTATCGCCTCAGGCGCCGTATTCGGACCTAACCAGCCCGTCATCTTGCAGTTGCTCGAAATCACTCCGGCACTTGGCGCCCTCGACGGTGTGCGCATGGAACTCGAAGATTGTGCGTTCCCGTTGTTGTCTGGAGTTGTTTGCACCGACAATGCTGAAACTGCATTCGGTGACATCGATGCGGCATTCCTTGTTGGTGCAATGCCACGCAAAGATGGAATGGAGCGCGGAGATCTTCTCAGCGCAAACGGTGGCATCTTCAAGCCACAGGGACAGGCACTCGGTGCCGCCGCAAAGAAGGACGTGAAAATTCTTGTTGTCGGAAACCCTGCCAACACGAATGCACTGATTGCAATGAACAATGCAAAGGGACTCGATCCAAGCCGTTTCACCGCAATGACGCGCCTCGATCACAACCGCGCACTCACCCAATTGTCCGCCAAGGTGGGCAAGCCCGTGACATCAATCAAGAAGATGACTATTTGGGGCAACCACTCGAGCACCCAATACCCAGACCTTTTCCATTGCGAAGTGGACGGCAAGAATGCAGCGCAACTTGTCAACGACCAGGCGTGGCTCGAAAATGACTTCATTCCGACCGTTGCCAAGCGTGGCGCTGCCATCATCAAGGCCCGTGGTCTTTCATCCGCAGCGTCAGCTGCAAACGCAGCGATCGATCACATGAATTCATGGGCACTCGGAACACCAGCAGGTGATTGGGTATCGATGGCGATTCCGTCCGACGGTAGCTACGGAGTTCCCGAAGGAATCATCTCGTCGTTCCCATGCGTGTGCAAAGACGGCGCGTACAGCATCGTGCAGGGACTCGACATCGACGATTTCAGCCGCGCACGTATCGATGCCTCTGCTGCCGAATTGGTGGAAGAGCGCGACGAAGTAAAGAAGCTCGGACTCATCTGATGAACATTGCGTCGCTGGTCGATATTGACCGGTGGCCAATGAACGATGACGCCTTGGCGTCCCAGCTCAACGAATCGTTCGTGAACGAAAACATCGTTGTCATGCCCGGATTCATCAAGGAATCTGCATTGCCTGCGTTGGTCGCCGAATGCGATGAACTGGCAAAGATCGCCTATCACACCGATGTCAACGCGAACCTCGACGTTGTTGCTTACGACCAGTTTCCTGCTGACAGTGTCATCCGAGCGATCTACGAATGGGACCCACTCATGCAATTCGTTGCACGAGTGTTGGGAGAAAAAGAACTGTTCCGTTATGCCGACCCGTTTGGCGCTCTCAACCTTGCTGTGATGCGTGACGGGCACGAACTTGGTTGGCATTTCGATCAGACCGACTTCGTCGTCTCCATTGCATTGCAACCTTCCACCGAAGGTGGACACTTTGAAAATGTTCCGAGAATTCGTTCAGCAAACAATGACAACGCCGACACTGTTGCCGATATTCGCAGTGGCAATCGCAATGATCTTGTGCGTGTCGAACCAATGACACCGGGAACGTTGATGGTGTTCAACGGTCGCTGGAGTTATCACCGGGTGTCTCAGGTGCGTGGAAGCATTCCGCGTCATGTTGCACTGCTTGCCTACGACACGAAACCCGGAACGGATTCGAACATCGAACTAAAACTTGGACGATATGGACGGCTTCCTGCATGACAACTCATGAGATTTTCATCGGTGAAGGCTTTGTTGGCGATGGTGTGAACGCAGCTCATATCAACACGGTGATGGGCGAGCGCGCTGGTCCGGTAGGTATCGCATGGGCGACCGCATTGGCAACGCCACGCGTCGGCCATGTGCCATTCGTTGCGGTGGCCGCACCCGGATCTCCGATTCTGCCGTTCACTCTCTTCGTGAACAAAGCAACAATCGAGACAGACAGCCACGGAGCCCTCACATGGGGAGCTGCCCAAGCGGGGATTGCAGCCGGAGTTGGGCAAGCCCATCTCGATGGCCATCTTCCTGCTGAGTGCGAACCGTTTGTCCTCATTGCGGCTGTATGGGTGAATCCGGCCGCCAATGACGAAGAGGCAGTCTTTGCTAATAATCGAGCCGCAATGCTCTCAGCGCTCGCTATGGCGCGTTCTGGGGCTCCTGACATGGAGGCAGCGATCACCGCGATGCTTCACCCTGTCAACCCCTATTTCCGACAGCCCTAAGCCACCGAGTTGCCAAAGGGGGCTTCGGCCTGATTGAATACCTGACAAAACCAGTCGGAATTATCAGGAATCAGGGAAGCCATGTCAATTGCAGCACAACATCACGACATCGCAAATCCTGACCTCGGGCTTTCACGGCTCAGTGTGCGGGCAGCACGCATCGGCATTGTTGCAGTCTTGGTGGCTGCTCTTGCGCTGGGGCTTGCATCACTTCGCTACGGTTCGAACAACGACCCAGCCGATGCAGCAATTGCGTTGACTCTTTCGAATCAGTAACAACTATTCGTAGATAGTCAGATTGCGTACAGCCTCAAAGGCTGAATCAAGCGCAGCAAAGACCGGCACAGCATCAATGATGTATTGCGTGTCGCCTGAGATGCGTACAAGTCCCTTGATGAACACTTCTTGCGCCGGAACAGTTTCGGTCGCAACTGCAACTGCAGTGTCCCACGATTGTTCGAGGCGCACATTTTCAAGTGGCGCTGGTCCGGCGCCGAATGTTGCGATTCCATTGCCCACTTGCAGGTGGTACAGAACATTGCCCTCGGGTCCATCAGTAACAACCTGCGTCACACCGATGGAGTGGGTTTGAGCAAGGTGGGACATGGATTCGCTGGCAGCGATGTTTGCCTGCATGGCTTCAATCCATTCGAGACTGAGATAACGCATGGCGTCAGCTTTCAACGACGCGCTTGGCAGCTCGGCGGTGATTCACAAGTTCAATGATCACTGGGAGAATCGAGATGAAAACGATTGCAATGATTGCAATCTCGATGTTGTGCTTCACAACTTCGATTTGTCCGAGGAAATAACCGAGCATCGGGAGCCCGGCGCCCCACAACAATCCGCCAATGATGTTGTAGCGAACAAAGGTGCGGTAGTGCATGTCGCCAACGCCAGCAACGACAGGAGCGAAGGTGCGAACGATCGGAACAAAACGAGCGATCACGATGGTGCGCGCTCCGTACTTCTGGAAGAAGGTATTTGCCTTGACAACGTGTTGCGGATTGAACAGACGAGATTTTGGTTTGGCAAAGATGGCAGGGCCAACTTTCTTGCCGATGAGGTAACCCACCTGATCACCCGTAATCGCTGTCACTACTGAGACAAGAATGACCCACGGAAGAGGTGGCAAGACATTGTTGCCCGCAGAGCTAGCAAGGAATCCGGCAATGAACAGTAGTGAGTCGCCGGGAAGAAAGAACCCGATCAGCAGCCCCGATTCGGCAAACACGATGGCTCCGAGAATGAGGAGGCCTCCGTTTGCGAGAAGATCTTCAACGTTTAGTAGGGCAAGCATGGGTTAACGATAGTTCGGGAAATGCAAAAGGCCCGGGCATAAAGCCCGGGCCTTTCGCGAGTTGTGTGAATTACTTGGCGGTGAGTGGAATCGTTGCGCTCTGACGAGACGAACGAATCACTGACGCTGCAAGAATCAAAAGAGCAACGGCCGCAATTGCGAGACGCTTACCATCTTGATCCTGGGTGCTGATGATTGCAGGAAGAACCAACAACGACACAAGGTTCATCACCTTGATCAGTGGGTTCAGTGCAGGACCAGCGGTGTCCTTGAACGGGTCACCAACGGTGTCAGCAATGACAGCAGCCTTGTATGGCTCTGATCCCTTGCCGCCGTGATGGCCGTCTTCGATGTACTTCTTTGCGTTGTCCCATGCACCACCAGCATTGCTGAGGTAGTTGGCCATGAGCTGACCGGTGAGGATCACTGCTGCAAGGAAGCCACCAAGTGCCTGCCAACCAATGCCGAAACCGACAATGACTGGAGTGAGCACTGCAAGAAGTGCAGGTGTCATCAATTCGCGAAGCGATGCTTCGGTGCAAATGTCGATGACTGGACCGTACTCAGGCTTCTTTGTGCCTGCCATGATCTTGCCGTCCGCGAACTGGTTACGTACTTCTTGTACGACAACACCAGCGGTGCGGCCAACGGCACGAATCGAGAGAGCAGAGAACAAGAACGGAACAGCGCCACCGATGAGAAGACCAATGAAGATCTTCGGATCGGCAACGTTGATTGCAAGCTCCGGAGCTTTAAAGACACCGTCAGCAAGGTTCAACTTGCCCATTGCATCGACTGCCTTGACGCCAAGTTCGGCACCCGCTGTTTCGATGAATGAAGCAAACAATGCAACCGCAGCAATAACAGCTGAACCGATTGCAAAGCCCTTTGTCACTGCCTTTGTGGTGTTACCCACAGCATCAAGACTGACCATGATCTTTTGTGGTTCGCCATGGAACTCGCCAGACATCTCTGCAATACCTGCAGCGTTGTCAGACACTGGGCCGAACGTATCTTCCGACACGATGACACCAGTTGTTGCGAGCATTCCCATGCCGCACAGTGCAACGAGGTAGAGCGAGAAGGTGAGGTTTCCACCACCGAGACCAAGTGCAACACCGATGGCGATTGCAATTGCGATGACTGCATACACACTTGATTCGAGACCGTATGCGGTACCCGAAAGAATTGCGGTTGCTGGACCAGTTTCTGCAGACTCTGCAATTTCACGCACAGGTGCGTGGTGAGTGGCTGTGTAGTACTCGGTGAGGCGACTGACCAATTGTGCAAGCACAAGACCAATTGCGACGGCACCAAAGACACGCCAACCAGCGCCCGACATGACGTCGACGCCACGCTCGGACACTTCTTCAGCAGTCAATGTTGTTGCCTTGTTACCGACGTACTGCAATGACAATGCAAGTGTTCCTGCAAGTGTGAGAACACCAGCAACAAGGAAGCCCTTGTTGATTGGCTTGAGGGCGTCTGTTTCGCCTTCTTTTGCTTTCACTGCAAATACACCGAAGATCGATGCGATCACACCAATTGCGCGAGCGGCAAGTGGGAACACAACTCCGAGAGCCGGGTTGAGGCCAATCCGCTGCAACACCGAGAATGATCGATGCAACAAGCGTTACTTCGTATGACTCGAAAAGGTCGGCTGCCATACCGGCACAGTCACCGACGTTGTCTCCAACATTGTCGGCAATTGTTGCTGGGTTGCGTGGGTCGTCTTCAGGAATTCCTGCTTCGACCTTGCCCACGAGGTCAGCCCCAACGTCGGCTGCTTTTGTAAAGATGCCGCCACCCACGCGCAGAAAGAGCGCGAGGAGTGAACCACCAAAACCAAAGCCGACGAGAATGACGCTCGAGGTGTTCTGGAAGATCATGATGATGCCGGTTGCACCGATGAGGCCAAGGCCAACGGTGAACATTCCGGCAACGCCACCGGTGCGGAATGCAACGGTGAGTGCATCAGGCATTGAACCTGTAAGTGCCGCAGCTGCTGTACGCACGTTGCCGCGCGTTGCAAGGGTCATACCGATGTAGCCGGTGAAACCAGATGCTGCACACCCGAGGATGAATGCCACTGTGCGCCAAATGCCTGCCTGCAGGAATGTCATGGCTTCAGTTGCTTCTGCACCCTCGCCCTTCATGATGGCTGTCGACGTGACGAACACGATGATTGCTAGAGGGATGAGAATCAAGACGATCGTTCTGAACTGACGCTTCAGATAGGCGTTAGCGCCTTCCTGAATCGCAAGTGCGATCTCTTTCATCTTGGGCGTACCTTCGTCGGCCGCCATGACTAAACGGGCAAGATAGAACCCAACGGCGATAGCAAGAACGGCTGACGCGGCTGAAAGCCACAACACCGCCCATTCTCCACCCTTGAGGACGAACTCTTGATATCCGCCTTCTGCTGCAATAATTCCTGACACTGAATTAACTCCTGGTCTGTTCTGGGGCCGCCATATTTCGACGGTCCACGGATGGAACGTTGCAACAGTAGTGAAAAGTGGCACCCCACTGTGACATTTGTCGAGTTGTGGTCTGGGGGTGCTGTAGGACTACCGTTTGCATTGCGATTGCACCGCCGGAAGTCCGGCAGGCAGGGAGTCCCTTATATGGCACAGATAGTTACGAGCAAGCGTGGTCCGGTCACGGGCACCGCTACCCAAAAGAAGAAGAGCAAACCCTTCCTTCTCGACCTCTACTCCACAGCGGTGGGCAAGAAGTACGTCATGGGCATCACGGGCATTGCCATGATGGGATTTGTCTTTTCCCACATGATCGGCAACTTGAAGATGTACATGGGCGCAGCTGATCTCGACCATTACGCACATTTCCTGCAAACACTGTTGTACCCACTTGCACCAAAGGGATGGGTGCTCTGGGGCCTTCGCGGTGGTCTGATCACCATGCTGTTTCTCCACCTTCACGCCGCATATTCCTTGACCATGCTCAACCGCCACGCTCGCCCGGTGAAGTACCAGAGCAAGCGCGACTACCAAATCGCCAGTTTTGCCAGTCGCACCATGCGTTGGTCGGGTCTCGTCATCCTTGCGTTTCTTGTTTGGCACCTTCTTGATCTCACCTTCGGCGTGGTCAACTCCAGTGTCGGCGAAATGATTACGCATCCGGGCGATGAAGAAGCTGTGAAGTCGGTGTACGCAAGTGTTATCCACTCGTTTGAACGCACTCCGGTTGCACTCTTCTATGTCGTTGCGAACATCCTGCTCGGCATCCACTTGTTCCATGGTGCGTGGAGCATCTTCCAGTCACTTGGCTGGAACAGTCCGCGTTTCAATAACTGGCGCCGCGCTTTCGCCACCGGCTTTGCTGCCGTTGTCGTGGTCGGCAATGTTTCATTCCCTATTGCTGTGATGGCTGGCGTTGTCGGCTGACCGACACGTTTCGAAGAAAGAACACACAATCATGACTCTCACAGACGAACTATTTGCAAAGAACACGGTCAAGATCGACAGCAAGATTCCTGCCGGTCCCGTGGAAGACAAGTGGGATAACTACAAGTCCGAAATGAAGTTGGTCAACCCCAACAACAAGCGCAAATTCAAGGTCATCGTTGTCGGAACGGGCCTTGCAGGCGCATCAGCAGCTGCAACACTCGCCGAACTCGGATACCAAGTCGATGCATTCACATTCCACGACTCCGCCCGTCGCGCGCACTCAATTGCAGCTCAAGGTGGAATCAACGGAGCAAAGAACTACAAGGGCGATGGTGACAGCGTTCATCGTTTGTTCTACGACACCGTCAAGGGTGGCGACTTCCGCGCACGTGAGGCAAACGTTCATCGTCTTGCCCAGGTCAGCGTCGACATCATCGACCAGATGGTTGCGCAAGGCGTCCCATTCGCCCGTGAATACGGTGGTCTTTTGGACAACCGGTCATTCGGTGGCGCCCAGGTCAGCCGTACGTTCTACGCACGTGGTCAAACCGGGCAGCAATTGCTTCTCGGTGCATATTCGCAGTTCTCTCGTCAGGTTGGTCTTGGCGGAATCCGCCTCTTCAACCGCACCGAGTTAGTGGACGTCGTCGTCATCGATGGTCGGGCGTCGGGCATCGTCGTGCGCGACCTGATCACCGGAGAAATCACATCGCATGCGGCCCATGCAGTTGTTCTTGCAACAGGCGGATACGGAAACGCATTCTTTTTGTCCACCAATGCGATGGCATCGAATGTCACCGCGGCGTGGAGAGCGCACCGTAAAGGCGCGTTGTTTGCAAACCCGTGCTACACACAAATTCACCCCACATGCATCCCTCAGAGTGATGAATCACAGGCAAAGCTGACGCTGATGTCCGAGTCATTGCGCAACGATGGCCGTGTGTGGGTGCCGACCAACCAGAACGAGACACGTCCGGCCCACGAGATCCCCGAGAACGAACGTGATTACTACCTCGAGCGTTTGTACCCTTCGTTTGGCAACCTTGCCCCGCGTGACATTTCCTCGCGTGCTGCAAAGCGTGCTGTCGACAATGGCCAAGGTGTCGGCCCGAAGAAAAATGGTGTCTACCTCGACTTCTCCGAAGCAATCGAACGTCTTGGACGCGATGTCGTGGAAGAGCGTTACGGCAACCTATTCGAAATGTACGAGCGCATCGCCGGCGAAAACCCATACGAGATGCCAATGCGTATTTACCCAGCCAGCCATTACACAATGGGCGGCCTTTGGGTGGACTACGAATTGCAGACAAACATTCCTGGTTTGTATGCAGCAGGCGAAGCAAACTTCTCCGATCATGGTGCGAACCGCCTCGGTGCTTCAGCGCTGATGCAGGGCCTTGCAGACGGATACTTCGTGTTGCCGTACACAATTGGTAACGGACTCGCTCCACTGCTCAACAAGCCGATGCCAGGTGTCGATCACCCAGAGTTCAAGGCCGCCGAAGAGACAGC
>JBEAXB010000116.1:0-6610 GCA_041160045.1 Actinomycetota bacterium | reverse complement strand
AATGAACGTAGCTCTGGTTGACCACCTTCGAAGTGATTGATGCGTCTGACAATTGTTTCCATCGTGGCTCCTGAGACTTCATCGGGATCTGGGTGGCCGAGTCGTCTCGCGTAATGGCGCACGGGTGATCCGTATTCACTGACAAACCACGACCATGCCGGTGCGTTACCAACACGAAGTTCCTCTATTGATGGTGCTTGCATTTTTTTACCCTCTCGCTCCGATGATTGCGACCGCAGTGCCGAGCAACATAAACGGCCCGTAGGCGATGTGGTCAGACCCGCGACGACTGCGACTAATCACGAGACCACCTGCGACGATTCCCGCACTCACTGCCATGACAACACAAGCGACGAAGACGCGGTACGGATCGAACCAGCCGATGAGTGCACCAAGAAGTGGAGCGAGATGAAGATCGCCTCTCCCGAGAGATCCATGGGAAACAAACCGCAGAGCACCAATCACGATGAACATCAGTGCCATGCCCACCACCACATCAGCGGATTGAGTTGAACGGGATGTCGAACCAACTATGAGCAACACACCAATCAGGGACAGTGAGACATAGCTGATCTGTCGCGGAAGACGGTGAACGGCAATATCGATTGCCCCCAGGGCTCCAAGGGTGCTCGCAGCAATGCCGAAGGCCGCCTGCGAGGAGGCCGACAACTCCATATTTTTGGTGGCAAAGATGAATACCGCTACCCAGGAGAGTGAACTCAGCAACCACCATGCATACGCATCAAATCGATCAGCAACATACTGCGGCATCAGCAGAAGTAGCCACGCAGTCATTGCTGCAAAAGAGAGAAGTGCCCAAACGATGAATCAGTATGCAATCCACAAATTCTCTTGAAACAAAACAAAGGTCACTTAGGAAAAGTATCAATCATTCGAATCAGCGCCGGACCAACAACCACAATCAGCAACACGGGGAGGATGCAGAAAATAGTTGGAAAAATCATCTTCAGTGAAAGCTTTGCTGCGTGTTCTTCCACCGCTTGTCTGCGTCGGCGACGGGCAGTCTGTCCTTGCTGACGCAATACAGCAGCAAGGGGTGTCCCCAGTTTCTGATTCTGTTGCACCGCAGAGACAAACATGCGCACACCTGGCGTTGGGGTGCGATCGCGGAATTCTTCGAGGGCAGCGATACGAGAAGCACCAAGATTGATCCGGTCGAGCACTAGAGCAAATTCAGATCCAAGACTCGTGTTATGTCGTTTTGAGTATTGGTTAATGACTGCTTCCAGTGTCAAACCTGCTTCAACACCCATCACCATTTCACTCAAAGCATCGCTGAGCTCGATCTCGAATTGATTCCGTCTCTTGCGTTCGCGGGATCGATTGATGATCAACGGAACCTGCCACGAAGCAGCAATAAGTGCCATTGCAGCAATGATGATCACGACATCTGGGTTAATGGCTACTAGGACCACGCTGATGATCGAAGCAACGAGTGCCGCAAGAATTTGTGTACGCAACACCGATTGCAATCCGCTCTCAGTTCCCCGCACCAACCCAATGGACTCACGCAACGAGGCACGGCGCTTCGCTTTGCACCGATGTTGATCTTCTTTGCTTTTCGATGAGTCAGGTGTTGTGCCTGCTGCACTGCAATGGCAGCAGCACTTCCGAACATCAATGGTCCAAGTAATTGACTCATGCAACAACTTCCGGATTTCCGAGGAACTTCAACCAACGCCAACCCACGACAGCCAAGGTCACACCAGTGACCGACATCGCCTGGCCCAACGGGTCTGTGAACAGGGGCGTTGCATACCCAGGGCTGAAGACAGAAACAAATACAAGCATCACCGGTGGCATTGCCAACAAGACAATTGCACTGAGCCGCGCATCTGCAGTGAGGCTACGAATATCACGGTGCAATCGATCTTCTTCTTCGATCGTCTCGATAACTGATTCCAGAATCTCCACCAATGAACCACCGTGTCGCGAGTGAAGCCCCATGGCAGATGCCACGACTCCGAGGTGACGCTCGCCTTCACGTTCGGCAACCCGAGTTAACACCTCTTCGATCGGACTTCCTACGCGGGCCTCAGCCACGACTTCTTGAAGAATGCCACCGAGAGGATCAGGAATGGTTTCGGCAACCTCAGCGATCGCTGCAACGACACCGCGACCAACGCGCAGTTGCCCCACTATCAACTGGAGCGCAGGAGCAAGTTCCGAACTAATCAAGTCTGCTCGCTGCTGTGCCTTTCTCTTTTCCCAGGGCCTCCATCGCGATGTCCAGATGGTTCCTCGCGTCCGAGAGGAACGAGCGGGCGATGCAATTAATCCCACCTGTTGTCGCGCGTGACGATGAACGCGCCACTCCTGCACCGAATTCTGTCCCAACGTTGCAGTGACTGCAGCCGCGGAGCCGAATGCAACAGCGGAGAAGACAATCGAGTTCATATTTTCACCCGATTACCACGCAAGCCCAGACGACGAGATGTGACTGCCGTGGCCAGTAGGGGCGGTAAGTCAGCAGTTGAAACAACCTCGCCTTCCATTCCGACCACCTCGGTCACGGTGGAGATGAATCGTCGACCCACCGTGTCGCGCACGAGATGAACAATCAAGTCGATGGAAGAGGCAACTTGTTCACGAACCGCCCGTAACGGTAATTCGACTCCCCCAAGAAGAACCATCGTTTCCAAACGACGCAGAGCATCGCGCGGCGAGTTGGCATGCACCGTGGACAAAGACCCTTCGTGGCCCGTGTTCATCGCCTGCAACATGTCGATGGTCTCGCTGCCTCGCACTTCACCGACAACAATTCGGTCGGGACGCATGCGCAGTGAGTTGCGCACCAAGTCACGAATATCAACCTCGCCCGCTCCTTCAGAGTTCGCTGGCCGACTTTCCAGGCGCACAAGATTTGGGAGATGCAAGGACAACTCCACCGCATCCTCGATGGTGACGACACGCTCGGCTCTTCCAATGAAGGACGACAAGATGTTAAGGATCGTTGTCTTTCCGGTGCCCGTACCTCCGCTGACGAGAATATTGAGCTTTGCCTGCACAGCCTTTTCCAAGAAATCTGCAGCTTCGGCTGACAACGAACCCTGTGCTACAAGATCATCAGTTGTCAGCCACGACGATGTGAACTTGCGAATCGTGACCGAAGCGCCATCCACTGCAAGAGGTGGAAGAATCACATTCAGACGCGAACCATCCGGCAAACGTGCATCGACCATCGGCGAGGATTGGTCGACTCGTCGACCAGAGGTTCGCACCATCCGATCGATGACTCGTCGTAATTGCTCATCGGACTCGAATGTGCGCGTTGTCTTTCGGATTGTGCCGTTTGATTCGATGAATACAAGATCTGGCCCATTGACCATCACCTCAGTGACTGTCGGATCATCGAGAAACTCCTGCAACAATCCGAACCCTAAGAGATCGTCAATGGCTGATGAACGAATGTTGTCGACACGGACCACCGATTTATCGATGTCGATCGCATCGATAACCTCCCCCACTTCGCCCTCAACCACTGCACGCAATTTTTCATCACTCATCTGCATTCGATCGGGGACCTCGCTCAAGCGTTGGCGTACCTCGGTGACGATCTGGCGAACCGCGACTTGCTCCACTTCACTGATGTTGGCAGGAACAGAATTCGCCTCATTTTCCTGTCGGGCTCGGGCAATACGTTCGGACAAACTCATTTAAGACCTCTTAAAAACCAGAAGGAACGCTTAGGGGCCGGAGGGACCCCGATTATCTGTCCGACAAAGTCGTAGAACAGTTGCGAAATGGGAGAATTCACGGATGATTCCGTAATGGGCGATCCGTCATTGGTTGAGACTGCAATGCTCGCATGTTCCGGCACTTCGAAGGCTGCGTCCATACCAAGAACTGCTTCCACATCAGACACCGTCAATCCCGAGCGTGTCGTTGATCTATTGACAACGAGTCGAACATTGTCCACTCCCATCGAAAATTCTGCCAGGGTGTCCAATAACTTGCGTCCTGCCTGCACCGACGCGACATCAGTTCCGCTCACAAGAATTGTGTGAGTTGCTCGTTCGATTGCGCCGAGCGTGTACTCGCTAATGCCGGCAGCAGTATCAATCACCATGGGTCGTGAGAGCTCGCGCAACTTGTCCACCACCGACAGACATTGATTGACATCAATTCCATCTGCAATCAAGGGATTGTTCGGCGAACACATCGCGGTGATGCCACTTGGATGTTGTGCCAAGAGAAGCTCGAGATCAGTTGCCGGATTTTCTTGAAACTTCTCAATGATTTTATCGAGACGATGCACGGGGTGCAGGCGCAATGCGTACTCCACGTCTCCGAAATGAACATCCAAATCAACCAGGATTGTTGGCATATGCCGCGCAAGAGCCACTGCCAAGTTCACTGCAATCGTTGTCTTACCATTGCCCCCTTTCGGAGACACGACGGTGAGAATGGGCGTTGGTGACTCCATCGTGAGTGTCATGTGCTGACCAACCACACTCTGTTTTCGCTTGCAGCGACCAGCACCGCGGCCAGAGAATCCTGCCGCACTCCCAAGGAAATGATGGTGTCTTGTTTGGGTTCAAGATCTGATGTCTCGGGAGTCCCAAGAATCACTGCATCAGCCGAAATCAGTGACGCTGTAGTGATGTTGGTGTCGTAGATATTGACAGATTTCCCCGCCATCACATATGGACCCACCCATCGCTGCGACTCAACCCTGATTGACACCGCCACATAACCGTCACCCAATGCAAGCAACTGATTGACAGAGAACGACGTCTTCAGAATCTGTTGCCCGGCCACATGCGAGTACGCCAATGCACCCTCAGGAATATCTTCGATGGCCGCGAATGCTCCGGACGCGCGCAATGCCGCTGGCACCATCCGTACCTCGGCGTTGTTGCGAACCTGGCTACCCGTTGACCCGCTCGCGAGTGAACTCACGGCAACGACGACTGGTACCTCCTCGTTTGCCTTTGCTTCATTGTCGTCCTGAGGAGCGACAAGTAGCACTCCTGCGACGACAAGCAGGAACGCGAGAACCGCCGGACCGAATCGTTTGAGTGTGAATTTCATGTTCATGAACAATCTCCTATTGAGTCGAAGGAGCAAACACTCCAAGATGTGAGACCAAAATCGGTGAGACCATCACCAGTACTTCCAGCGAGCGAGCCCTGCTCGAATTGCAAGGTGAGACCACGTTGCGTTGTTGGCCCTGTTAGGCGAACCGAGATGACTTTTGCCATGGCAAAGCCGACAATCTTGTAGCGAGCATTGCTGCCTTGACTGATGGGGGTCGTGAACATTGGGAAAATAATGGATTTTCCGACAATGACATCGAATTTCAATGATGTCGCCGGGGCACCAGGTGTGCCGTACACAATGTCGCCAACACTCACTGGCTCGTTATAGCCATCGGCAATCCACCCCTGCGTCTCGCTATTTGAACTTGAGCCGCCGTTGAAATCAAGCACGGTCCAATTTCCCGAGACATCTCCGCCACACAAGGTGGTCGGTGACAAGAACGGCACCTGCACAGTTACCCCGACGGGCATACCAGAATCGATCCAACTGCGAACCGCCTGATTGTCGGCACACAATGAGATGGGGCGCACACCGATGACGCTGGAACTTGTACCGACTTGAACTCCCGTGCTTGCGCTAAGGACAACACTGCTTCGACCCAACAGCCCGGAAAATATTGGCTCGATGTCTTCATCGGCTGCAACTCGCACGAGACCTCGCCGATTGGTTCCCGTTGATGTGCAGGTCATGTTGATGGGGACTGCGCCGTTCGCAGAGACAAGATCAAGTGCATCCGAACGGCAACTGGAGCCGGTGGTCATCCAGCGTTGAGCAGCAGCAACTGCCCCTGCTTCGACACCGTTCTGCAGGCGTTCACGCACGACCCAACTCCGACCTGCATCAATGACAACGGCGAAAATCAGCGTCATGGGAATAAAAGACAGTGCAGCAATGATGGCAATCGATCCCCGATTGCGAGAGCTGGCTTGCGTTGTGCGCTGGCCATTACGGCGCGCAGATGAAACTAGAGGAAGCATTAAGCGTCACCACCCTGTCGCCCACCAATGGGACGGAAACTGTTTGTACCGATGTCAGCTGAATTTCTGCAACACCAGTACTGAGAGAACAACTCTTGACAACACTGCACTGCACTGTTCCCACATCGTTCGATGAAAGTTCAGCGAGAGCCAAGGGACAAGCTTTGGTCGCATCGACCGAGCCAGCCCGAGCGGCATCTCGAGCCACGGATTGAAGATGCAACTGATCCACGTAAACGGATCCGCCAAGTACAACCGTAAAAATCAAGACGATGAGGAGCGGCAGAACAAGTGCGAACTCAACTGCAACGACACCCCCATCGTCTGGTTTCACGTGACGAGCACGTGAAACCAGACGGGCAAAATTCATTAGTTTCCGGGAAGGATCGTATTGAAGATGCCGCTAATCCGACCACCAAGCAGAGTTGCTGCGATTGCAACAACTGCAACAATCCCAGCAAGAAGAACACCGTACTCGGCAGCTACCGCGCCTTCGTCTTCGCTCTTTTGTGTCGTGGTCAGAAATGTCTGAGCGTGTACAAACAACTTTTTCATGTTCGCCTCCTGTA
>JBEAXB010000115.1:0-8544 GCA_041160045.1 Actinomycetota bacterium | reverse complement strand
AGAAGTTGTGGGTGTCGTTGTCGCGTTCACGGTGGTCACAGGGGATTTCACCGTGGTGGTGGTTGCAGCGGTAGCGGTCTTTACGTTTCCGAGGAATGTACGGGTGGGGAGAACACCAAACAAAGATGTGGGCTTCACGAACCCGATTTTTCCCGTGACAAGGTTTGCCGCTGGGGCCATTAGGGCTTTTTGGATGAAGTAGATGTACGACGACCAGTAAGTGGTGAGCTCCCAACCAGCTTTCGGTGACGCAACCCTCTCGCATCTGTCCATGTCGTCGTCCCACTTGTGGACATAGCCACAAAATCTTTCAACCTCCTGGTAGGACGGAAGTGACCAATCTGACTTACCGCCGCCGCGGTAGGCGCGCGCTACGACCGGCGCGGTCCCTTCCCCGGCTCCATGTTCTAACAAGTACAAAGTGGCGAGCAGTCCGCCACCAATGCCGCTGTGTCCGCGCTGAGGAAGGGCGCTTTCATCGGGTGTTCCGCGTGGGCACTGCAATACTGTGGTGTCCGTTGCCGCTGTACATCCTGCGGGTGTTGGAGAACCTACGGCCCAATTTCCTGGCGCTGCCTCCATCATGTTGCATTTGTCCGTGAGGGTAGGCCCACACTTGAATTCACTCGAAGAGATATACACGATCACTCCGCCGCCAGGACCAGCGTCGCCCACCTTGCAGGGCGTTGTTTCTGTGCACGCTGTGGAAATGACCGGGGCGATTGTTGTGGTTGTTGTGGTTGTTGTCGTGGGATCAACACTTGTGTTCGACGATGATGAGTCGCTGCATGCCGTCGCTCCGGCGAATACGCAAAGGATGATGGCGATGTGACGCGCAGTTTGCTTGGAAAATGTTGACTTCATGACTGGACTTCTTTCGAACATTTACTGTGTCGCAATGTTTACATTGTTAACAATACGCTAGATTCAGCTAATGACGGCCAAGACAGTGGTGCAGATGGTGATTATCTGGTGTGTGGCGGTCATCTTCACGGATCAACGCTGGGTGAGTGCGACTAATCGGGGTTACCGAGTGGTTTTGCGTATTAATAGGTAAAAAAGGTGAAGCTTTTTCAGGTTTCCCGTTGAATTGACTGTGAATCGTGGTCGAATGGTTGGATGAACGACGTAGAGCAGACCATTCGCAAAGACAGCCCAGGGGAAATCGAAGCGGAAAGTGTCAGTTTGGCGTCAGATCAGGGCCCACGCACCGGCCAGATCTGGGTGAATACGATTACTCATGAAATTCTGACTGATGGTTCAGAGTCTGCCAACGCAAAGCTTCGTCATTACTTCTCCGACATCGATGCTGCGATTGAGAAGTGGGGCGCTTTTGGTGCCGACAAGAAGGTTCCGGCAAAGGTGCGCGTCATCTTGCGCAAGATCGAAGCGTCTCTTGGTGCAAAAGTTGAAGAGTTGTTCTTCCACGAGCCAAAGAGCTACCTCGCAGTGACCACGACAGAGAGCAATCATGCTGCTGTTGCGTGGGAGAGCAATGGCCTTGCATTTTTCTACACACAGTTGCCAGCGGTTAGCCCTGGTCGCATCGTGATCAAGGAAACTCCTGCACCGGCGCATCGCACATGCATGACATGTGGATCACCAGTGCCACCTACTCGCGGTTGCGAGTGGTGCCCTGAAGACAATCAGTAGTTCAACTCTTACGAGTTGAGGATTGCAATCACATCGGTGTGAATCACACCGTTTGATGACACAACATTGTCGGCGCGCCAATCGGCTGTGCCTGTGCGGTCGGTGAGTGTTCCGCCTGCTGCTTCAACAATCGGAACAAGTGCTGCAATGTCGTATGGCTCGAGGCCGATGCCGTCGACTGCAACATCGATTGCGCCTTGGGCAACAAGCATGTGCTGCCAGTAGTCGCCAAAGCCGCGGACGCGTTTTACTGTTTTTGTGAGGCGGGCAATGTTTTGGCTTTTGCCAATGTTGTTCCAGCCATCGTTTGCGGTGACTGAGAGATGTGCGTCGTAGAGCGAATCAACATCGCTGACGTGAATGGCATGGCCATTGCAGAATGCTCCGCCATCTTTGTAACCCCACCAGCGTGTGGCCATGGTGGGACACGACACGACACCAAGCACTGGGCCAAGATCGCGATGGACGAGTCCGATGAGTGTTGCCCAGACAGGAACACCACGGACGAAGTTTGATGTGCCGTCGATGGGGTCGATGACCCAGGTGTATTCGGCGTTGTTCTCGCCACCCGAGCCGTGTTCTTCGCCGTACCACGCGTGTTGCGGGCGTTGCGCACGAATGAGATCCATGATCACTGTTTCGGTGCCGCGGTCTACTTCGGTGACTTCTGTTTGGTTGGCCTTTAAGTCAACGGTGAAGTTGCGAGCGGTGAAACGAGGAAGTGTGACTGCATCGGCTGCGTCGGCAATGGAGAGTGCAAAGGTGAGTTCGCCGGCAAGGAACTGCGCAAGATCTGACATGTAGCCACGGTAGTTCGTGGTGGGTGCTCAACCCTCGGACATATCTCTTCGTTAGTCGAGGAGTTTTTGAGCGGCGGCGAGGATGCCGGGGGCATCGAGGCCGAAGCGAGCAAGGATGACATCGGGCTTTGCGTGCTGGATGAATTGCGTGGGGACGCCGAGAGAGTCGACGCGGGTTTCGGGGTTGATGTCGTGGATAGCAGTGGCGATGGAGGCACCGATACCGCCATCGAGAAGGCCATCTTCAACTGTGAGGACAACACCGTGTGTTGCTGCGTCGCGAATCATGGCGGGGTCGAGTGGTGCGCAACAGCGAACGTCGTACAAGGTTGCAGCGATGCCAGAGAGTGCGAGGGTCTCCACAACGGATTCTGCGGCTGCCACCATTTTGCCGATGGCGAGGATGGCGATTGATTTGTCGCCAGTGGTGAGTTGCAAAGAAGTGATGCCGTTGCCCACTTTGTTTGCTTCCACACTGCGTGCTTTGCCCTTTGGATAACGAATGACAACAGGGCCTTCGTTTGCAAGGATCATTGCATCGTGGAGCATTTGCTGCAGGTCTTGCACTGATGATGGTGCAAGGACGCGCATGCCGGGAACCTTTGACAACAACGCCATGTCGTAGATGCCGTGATGGCTTGGGCCGTCGTCGCCAGTGATGCCGGCGCGATCGAGACAAAAGATGACAGGCAAGCGATGCAATGCGACGTCGTAGACAACCTGATCCCACGCACGCGAAAGGAACGTGGAATACAACGCAACAACGGGACGCAAGCCGCCCATTGCCATGCCAGCTGCTGATGTGACTGCATGTTGTTCGGCGATGCCGACATCGAAGACGCGATCGGGGAACTGTGCTTGGAAATCAAGAAGGCCGGTGGGCCCTGGCATTGCTGCGGTGATGGCAACGATGCGTGGGTCGAGTTTTGCTTCGGTGATCAGCGCATCGCTGAATGCGCCGGTGTATCCGGTGAGGCTTGTTTTTGCAGGGCCATCAATCGGGTCGAAGGTAGGAGTGTCGTGGAGATGCTTTTCGTCGTCATCTTCGGCAGGCGAGTAACCGCGACCTTTTTGCGTGAGCACGTGCACAACGATGGACCCGCCACCTTCGCGATCAAGTGCTGCACGGAACGCTTCTTCCATCTCTGGAATGTTGTGGCCGTCGAATGGGCCGACATAACGGATACCGAGTGCTTCGAAAAACGATGGCGGCTGGAGGAATTCGCGAACGGCAGCTTTGAATGCTTCCATTCCTTGTTCGGCCTGCTTGCCAACAACAGGAATGTCACGCAGGAACGCTTCGAGTTTGCGTTGACGACGCACATAGATGGGGTTGAGGCGAATCTTGGTGAGGCGACGCGACAACCTGTTGGTGAGGCGATCAACGAGTTTGACCTTGTCGAGTTTTTTGTCGGGTGCAAAGTCGGTGGAGGCAGTGAGATTCGAAATGGTGGGTGCGTAGCTGCGGCCATTGTCGTTCAGAACAATGATGACGCGGCTTTGCGAGTGACCAAGGTTGTTGAGTGCTTCGTATGCCATGCCACCGGTCATTGAGCCGTCGCCGATCACGGCAACGATGTTGCGGTACTGGTTGGCGCCGGCTTCGCGGGCAACAGCAAGACCATGTGCATACGACAGAACAGTGGAGGCATGACTGTTCTCGATGAAGTCGTGGCGACTTTCCTCGCGACTTGGGTAACCAGAGATGCCGTCTTGCTGGCGCAACTTGGAAAAGCCTGCTTTGCGGCCCGTGAGAATTTTGTGCACATACGACTGATGGCCGGTGTCCCACAGAATCGGGTCTGTGGGGCTCTCGAACACGCGATGCAATGCGATGGACAATTCGACTGCGCCAAGGTTGGAACCAAGGTGGCCGCCGGTCTCGCTGACTGCGTGAACAATGAAGTCACGAATCTCGGTGGAGAGGTCGTTCAGCTGGTTGGCGGGAAGGGCCGAAGGTCGGCGGGCTCGTTGATGTTGTCGAGAATCGCCATGGGTTCCAAGGCTATCTGCGGGGCTTGGTTCGGGCCTATTGACGCCCGCCACACGCTGATCTTTTGACTTGTGTTTTTTGGGTTTAGGGGAATATGATTTGGGCATGAGTATTGCGATTGACGAACTCTTGAGCACAGGGAAAGCGGCTGAAATACTGGGCTGTTCCCGTCAGCATGTGGTCGATCTCTGTGTCAATGGGGTCATCGCATTTGAATCTGTTGGTACTCATCGTCGGGTTCGTCGTTCCGCTGTCGACGCAATCAAGGCTGGCGCCGAGGTGATGCGGCCCGAGGCCGAGAAGAGTTTGTGGCTTGGGTACGCGGTGGCCGGAAAGGTCGTCCGCGATGTCTCTAGAGCACAAGAAGTAGTGCGGCTCAATGTGAGTAAGTCCCGCCCTGTGGTGAGGGGGGCCGCGGTGAAGTGGCTCGATGAATGGTTGCGACTCGTCGAGGAAGATATTCCAGGCCTATTGGCGATGCTCGTTTCGAACTCTGATCTTGCAATCGAGATGCGCCAGAACACTCCGTTTGCAGGGTTGCTGACAGACAATGAACGGCTGGCCGTTCTCGCCGAATGGCGTACGCGGCGCAAAGTTTAAAGAGAGCCGGCGGCGGGGTGGCTGGCGCGGCGGATTTCGAACTTGGCGTCTTGGCGGCGCTGGTTGTAGTTGTGGATCCAGTTGCCAAGGCCAAAGCCGGCGCCGAGGACGATGAGGCCGCCCACTCCATCTATCCAATAGTGGTTACCCGTGACAACGATGCACAGAAGTGTGAGGGCCGGGTAGGCGAGAACGGCGACACGAATCCAGCGACGACGAGCAAGGGGCCAAATGCCGAGAGCGCACCAGGCGGCCCAGCCGATGTGGAGGCTTGGCATGGCGGCGTATTGGTTGGAGGCTTTGGCCACGCTGCCCGAGCTGAAATCCCATGGGCCGCCGAAATCTTCGAGAGTGTCGACAAAGCCAAACGAGGTGGCGCCGTTGTAGTTGCGCATATCGGCATGGATGCAGGCTGCGCCGTATCCGCCATCTTTCGGGCACGGGGCATCGAGAAGGCGCGGGGGCATGAGGGGAAAGAGTGCAAAGCCGATGATGGCGAGGCCAGTCATGGCGGCAAGTGCGTTGCGAAAGAGGGGGAACACGTCTTTGCGGCGGCGGTAGAGAACGATGAAAACGCCGATCGTGACGGCGAAGTGTGCGGTGCCGTAATAGGTGTTCATCCCTTGCAGGAACCATTCATATTGCAGGAACCACTGCTGGATGGTTTCTTCATGAAAGAGACCAAGGGCCCGTTCGACGCGCATGACGGTGATGGCGTTGTTGAAGGAATGGAGCGGGACGTCTGCGCCCTTCACGTCGATCGAGCCGAAGCGATTACGGGTGAGGGAGTACACGAAGTAGAACGCCCCCATGATGGCGATTTCTTTCCACCACCGGGTGCGGTGTGTGCGCACTTCATCTGGTGCAGAAGTGGTGGGTGAATCGGACATGTTGGTACCCACATTACGCCTGCTCGCTCAGCCGTGGGGGGAGTTGCCCTCGTAGGATGACCCTTGTGAGTCTCATTGATCTGTCGCAAGAATTCGATTCCACCGTGCTGTCGCGGGTGCTGGCGAAAGGACGCTCCACTGGGGCGGGGTTTTCCGAGATATTCATCGAAGACAAACGTTCGATGGGAGCTGGCCTCGATGATGGTCGCGTTGAGCAGGTGTCGAGTGGTCGTGACTCGGGTGCTGGCATCCGGGTGATCAATGGCGAGACCACGGGGTTTGCCTATACGGCCGATCTTTCCGAGTCTGGTCTGATGGCTGCGGCCGAAGCAGCAGCTGCGGCTGCAAGTACTGGTGGCGGCGGAACACACACCGTGGCGCTTGGAACTGCCGCGCGACACAAGGTGAACGATGTGCGCATTTTCCCGAACAGTGTTCCGAAGGCGCGCAAGATTGAGTTGTTGTCGATGGCGAACGATGCTGCTCGCGGCATCGACGGAAGCATCGTGCAAGTGTCGGCCGGGTATTCCGATTCCACGCGACGCATCCTGATTGCAAACTCTGACGGTGTGTACGCAACCGATGAGCAAGTGCGCACGATTTTCCGTGTGAGCGCGGTGGCAAACGGCGATGCAGGAATGCAGACCGGGTACGACTCGCTTGGTCACACGATTGGGTTCGAATTGTTCGACGAAGAAAGTGTTGCCGAATTGGCAGAACGCGCCGCTCGCCAGGCGGTTACGAAGTTGCGGGCACGTCCTGCACCAAGTGGTGCAATGCCGGTTGTTATCAAGTGTGGTTCGGGCGGAGTGTTGTTTCACGAAGCATGTGGACACGGGCTTGAAGCAGACCTTGTGGCGCGTGGTGCGAGTGTGTATGCAAACCGCGTGGGTGATCAGGTGGCGTCGCCACTTGTCACGCTGGTGGATGACGGCACGATGAGCCGTGAGTGGGGTGCGATTGGCATCGACGACGAAGGTCATGCAAGTCAGCGCAATGTTCTGATTCAAGATGGTGTGCTCACCGATTACATGTGGGATCACATTCGTGCCCGCAAAGAAGGACGTCGCCCAAGTGGCAATGGCCGTCGCCAAAGCTACGAACATCTGCCAATGGTGCGCATGACAAATACCTTCGTGTTGAACGGCACCGAAGAGCCCGATGCAATTGTGCGTGCCACCGAAAAAGGTGTGTACGTGGCAAAGCTTGGCGGTGGCAGTGTGAACACGGCAACCGGCGACTTTGTGTTCGGCATGACCGAGGCGTACCTCATTGAGAATGGCCAGATCACCGAGCCATTGCGCGAAGGCAACCTGATTGGCAATGGCCCACAGGTATTGGCCGATATTGATTTGTTGGGCAACGACTTCGCAATGGGTAACCCCGGCACATGCGGCAAGGACGGACAAGGCGTGCCCGTGGGCGATGGCCAGCCGACATTGCGCGTGAAATCAATGACCATCGGTGGAACAGCAGCATGAGCCGCCACACAGTTGACGACCTGCAAGCGATCGCCGATGCCATCGTGGCAATGGCAGAACCAGGCGAGCAGATTGAAGCCAATGTGTCGCGTTCGCGCGAGACAGATATTCGTGTGTACAACGGCGATGTCGAGCACTTCGTGTCTGCACAGAGCCAGGGCATCAGTGTTCGGGTGATCAAAGATGGCCGCACCGGCACATCGCATGCCGGCACGCTTGATGCAACGGCGTGGAACGAAGTGTTGGCCGAAGCGCGCGAGAACGCAACGCTTGGTGGCGTTGACGAATACGCCGGCTTGGCTGAACCCGATGGTGTTGCCATTGTGGAACAGCAGTTGTGGGACGACGCACTTGATTCGTTCGATACTGCAAAAAAGATTGAGATTGCGAAAGAACTGGAACGGTTGGCTGTTGCTGCCGATCCGCGCGTACGCATTGATGATTCGAACTACGCAGATGGTGCAACTGAAGAAGCATTTGCCACCACGATGGGAATTCGCTCCAGTGGTCGATCGAACAGTTGCTATGCAAGTGTCAGCGTGATGGCTGAAGAAAACGGCGAGACACAGACCGGTTGGGCGTATTCATTGGGCGATAACCCGGCGCAGTTCGATCTGTCGAAAGCCGGAGTGCAGGCTGCGCAACGTGCAACAAGTTTGTTGGGCGCTGTCAAGCCTGCAAGCAAGCGCACCACTGTTGTGCTCGACCCAATGGTGACAGCACAGTTTCTTGGCATCATCGGCTCTACCTTGAATGGTGAGAGCGTCGTGAAGGGCCGCAGTTTGTTTGCCACGCGTCTTGGCGAAGTAGTGGCTAGCCCGCTCATCACATTGGTGGATGACCCAACGGATTCACGTGCGTATAGCGCCTCTGAAATCGATAGCGAAGGTTTGGCTGCGCGTCGCAATGTGCTCATCAAAGATGGTGTGCTGCAGATGTTCGTGCATTCGTCGTATTCGGCTCGTCGCGCCGGCACGAAGAGCACCGGCAATGCAGTGGGCGGCGGCGTTGGGTGCATCGCATTGCAACTTGCACCGGGCACGCAAACACAAGAAGAACTGATTGCTGGCATCGAAGAGGGCGTACTGATTCAGAGCGTGCAGGGTTTGCACTCTGGTGTCAACCCG
>JBEAXB010000114.1:0-4531 GCA_041160045.1 Actinomycetota bacterium | reverse complement strand
TCTTTGCATACCCAATTTCCTTCAGCAACAATTCAGATGTGTTGTTGTCGCTGTTGACGAGCATTTCGGCAACAATGGCCGACAACGGAGATGAGGTGACCTTGGCGATGCTTGGAGTGTCATTGACGGTGACGTCGCGACGCGACAATGCTCCGACACCCACACCTCTGGCCTCAAGCAGAACACGAAGCTCGGTTGCTGCCGATATGGCCGGATCATCGGGCTTCAAATTCTCGCCCATCACCAATCCGTCGTCCACCATCAGTGCGCCGAGTGGTCCGGCCTCAACTGAGTGGAACTCGTCGGGCCACACATCGATGTATCGCTTGTCGTCGTAGCGACTGTCGAGTCCGACAACCGAACCAGTCAATTGCTTGACTCCGGCAACGATGGCATCAGCAAGTGCTTCCAAAGATGTCCCGGACGTTGTGGCGTACTTTTCTGTGGCTGGATATTCGGCCCTGATCAGAACCGGGTCTCCCCCTCCAACAAAGTACAAGTCACCGGCAATTCCATTCGGATCAACGGAGCCGTGCACGTGTGTTTCAAAAGCAAATGTCGGTCCCAGCACTTCAAGAGCAACCGCAGCAATCACAATTTTTGTGGCTGAGGCAGGTACATAAAAATTGGAGGAACGAACCTCACCGATTCGTTGTCCCATCCAGTCGACTGATGCGCAGCCATCGGCGGGTACTTTCGGAAGAAAGTTTGCAACAGCGCGAGAAACCCGACCAGTGCGGGTAACAACCGACAAGGTGTTTGGTGCTCGACGAGCAGACAGCAGCGACACTCGTGGCGAGACCGTGACGAAGCCATCCTTTTGGGCATTGACACGATGTGCAGTTCTGTCGGTGATGACATAGAGCGTTCCCAGCAGGATCGTTCCGATGACCGCAACAGCAGTGACCACTTGAAGTGGCCTGGATGCTTGTCGTGAGCGCCCTGCGGCGTTCGAAGAACTATCGCTTCGCCACACCGGTGTGTACCGCATATCTGTATAGGTGACCAAGTGCGACAGCGGCACGATTGCCACTTGCGTAACACAGACGGCCTGTTTCTCTCACAGTTGCAACACCAGAGTTGTTTGGATCGGCGACTGCAAGCTCAGTAGCCAAAAGAATCGGCTTGCCCGTCGCCTCCGACAATTCATGAGCTGCTTGAGCAAAGCGGGCGTCTTGTCGCTCGTGGTATTCGACAATTCGCTCTAAGCCGTGATCAGGAAAGAAACGTCCTTCACGCATTAGGCGAGCCTGGTTTGCTTGGATTCCGAGCCCGAGATAGATAATCGCATCGACATCCTTGTGGCGCGCAATCATCTCCATTACTTCGGGAATCGTGTCGCGCGTTTCACCACCAGCGCAATCGACCGGGTTGTTACGACTCCAACGTGGCGGCAACTTTGTATCGATCTGTGAAAGGAGATCCTCAGGCAAAGCCATCAATTGGAGAGAACCATCATTTGCAATTGCATCACTCGTCACGACGCCCCATCCGCCAGCGGTGGTCAACACCACGACATTTGGACCCTTCGGGAGTGGCTGTGTCGCAAACGTTGCAGCGGTCTCGAACGCTTCTTCAACAGTGGCGGCTCGGGTGATGCCAGCCGATTTACAAGCACCATCAAAGATCGAGTCATTGGCAGCCAAAGCTCCGGTGTGACTGGCGGCTGCTCTCGCGCCTTTGTCTGTTGCACCACCCTTGATCAGAACGACAGGCTTTTGTTTCGTAATGGCTGCAAGACGCGACATCAGTCCGCGCCCGTCGACGATTCCTTCGACATAGGCAAGTGACACCTTTGTCTCTTCATCTGTGGCGTACCACTCGATGAGGTCGGCAACTCCGAGAGCCGCGGCATTGCCCGCAGATACCGCGCGGCTGATGCCAACACCCGTCTGGCGGGCATAGTTCAAGAAACTGGAGACGAAGTTGCCGCTTTGGCTGGCTACTGCGATCTGTCCACGCGGAGGAAAGGGAGCCACGATTTGAGCGCAGAGGTTCACAGGAGTTGACACAACGCCTTGACCGTTCGGGCCTGCGAGCAAGATTCCCAATTCGTCGGCAAGTGCGACAAGTTCTGCTTCGAGAACTCTTCCCTCGTCGCCGGCTTCTCCGTAGCCAGCCGATGTCAGGAACGCAGCGCGCACCCCCTTTTTGGCACACGCACGAAGGAGGGCCGGATTAGCCGACGCTGGTGTACACACGAACACAAGATCGATTGCGTTGTCGGGTAGCAAATCGATATCGGCCACCGTTTGGATTCCCAAAACTTGTTCACCTTGCAAGTTGGTGCCAAAGACAGCACCTGCGTAGCCGCTCGCCAGAATGTTGTGCAACGATACGAATCCGAATTTTCCTGGATGCGTCGAAGCGCCAGTAACGAGAACGCCCTTTGGTTCGAAGAGAGCACGAAACTGAGAATCTGAATAGCGCGCGCGTTGAGATACGTGCGAGATGTTTCGCTCACCCAACTCGACAAGGGCATCGACTGCGACAACGTCACCGTTCGATCGAACAATCAATGGGTTCACGTCGACCGACACGATGTCGTTGCGCTCCATGGCAACACGCGACAAGCCAACAATTGCCGACACCACCTGATCGATGTTGACCGCGGACTCTCCGCGAAACTCTTCGAGCAGGCCCTGCATGCGCAATGAAGCAATCATCGAACGTGCGCCGGCCTCATCGACAGGGGCAGGTCGGAACGCGACGTCGGCGATGACCTCGGCCATGACGCCGCCAATTCCGAGCATCACGGTTGGTCCGAACTGAGGGTCGACCAACATCCCGGCAATCAGTTCGCGTGTGCCAGCGATCATCGGTGCGACCAAAAGATGCACCTCGCCGTCGTCCTTTGTGGCAGCTGCGAGGAGGTCTGAGCTTGCATCGAGAACCGCCTGGGCATCAGCAAGTCTGAGGCGAACAAGGCCTCGTTCTGTCTTGTGGGCGATGCGATCGCCGCCCAGCTTTACAACTACAGGAAAGCCAAGTTGAGTGGCAGCAGCAGCAGCTTCCTCGGATGTGTTGACTCGATGTTCCGGGGCAAAGGGAACTCCGAACGCACCGAGGAGTTCCTTGGAATCAGATTCGGACAGTGTGGATGAAGGCTGAGAACTTGACACGGTTATATACGGTAGTCAGCCCCGAGCACTCAGAGGTAGTGACAGGGCAATTACTTCAGTTCGACAGGTGTTTTCCCATCGCGGTGGCGATTTCGCCAGCCAGCTCCCCGATCACAAGGTGACCTGCTGGAAGCTCCACGAGGCTCGCATGAGCAATGCTTAAGGCAAGATGGCGGGCTTTTGTGATGTCTACCCAACGGTCTTCGATTGCTCCAATCACAAGGCATGGAGAGGTGATCTGGTTGAGGGAATCCTCAATGTCGATTCGAATATCCAACTCGAGGTGAGCATCTGAGCCCGGCTGCACCCCAGTGGCTGCCATCGCAACGACCATGTCGTACATCGGCGCCAGTGCATCAAGCCCTTGCGCGGTGTAACCATCTGCAAGCGCGTACCTCATGAACAGTTCTGGGTCGATAGCGATGAGTCGACGCCAAAGATCAAACGTGACCTTCATACGCGCATCGGAGACAGCCCAACCGCATAGTGATGTCACTGTGCGAACCCGATCCGGATATAACGCTGCACATCGCAGTGCCGTGACTGCTCCCAATGAATATCCGGCCACATGAAATGTCGTGTGTCCGAGGTGGGACATCAGTGCAACTGCATCGTGAACCATCTCGTCCAACTCAAGTGCGGCTGTTGGCATTGACGACTCCCCCGAACCGGGAAACTCGAAACCAATCCACTGCATCGGAATTGGAAAAGCGTCGCGAACCTGATTCCAGGCGTCTGATTTCTGGGTCGTACCGTGAAAGGCAAGCAAGGGTACGCCATCGCCATCGAGTGAGTAACCGATTGTTTTGTCGTGATGAAGCCAAGTTGTCATTGCGACAACTTAATCCAATTCACTTGAATGGCGAAGGTTGTGTCTCTACGAGACGAGTGCGGCCTTGAAAAATTGGATGATGTGTTCGCAATGATCTCTGATGTTCTTTTCGGTCAATGCTCTGTCATCGAGAAGTCCGTCGATGAATGGCGCGTCGGAGAAATACGTCAAAATTGCTCCGTACCCGGTAATCAACAAATGCTTTGAGTCGTGGCGTCGGAAATTGCCTGCATCCATTTGTTCGTCGAAGTACAAGACAGCTTTGTCGAACAATGGCCGAATCACAGCTGAAAGATCGATGCCCAGATGTTCACCGCTATCAAGGGCTTCACGTCGCATGATGCGCACGTAGTCAGGTGTTTCGGCAAAGAGATCAAAACCGGAACGGAGGACCAACTCTGCCTTTTCCCAATTCGTCGCAGGTGAGGTCACCGCAACTTCAAGGCGTTCCAGCCACTCTGACATGAGCATTTCAAACACATCTCCGTACAACGCTTCCTTGCTCGGGAAATGGTGCAGCAAACTCGGACGCTTGATGCCAACTCCGGCTGCGATGTCGTTCAGGGAAGTCCCCTCG
>JBEAXB010000296.1:0-2521 GCA_041160045.1 Actinomycetota bacterium | reverse complement strand
TTCAAGAGTGTGATAACGCTCTTTCACGCTTCCAGCAACAAAGAACAACATTCCGGTGATCAGACCGTGAGCAACCATTCCGAACATCGCTGCGTTCATACCGAAAGTGGTGAGCGTGGAGATGCCGAGCATGACGAAGCCCATGTGAGCCACGGACGAGAATGCAATCAATCGCTTCATGTCGGTTTGTGCAAGACATCCGAGTGATCCGTAGATGATGCCGATGACGGCAAGAAGACCAATCCACGGCGCCCACTCTTGTGCCGCTTCAGGAAGAATCGGAATTGCAATACGAACAAAGCCGTAGGTTCCGAGCTTCAACAGAACTGCAGCAAGGATGACCGAACCCTGAGTTGGGGCTTGGGTATGTGCGTCTGGCAACCAAGTGTGGAACGGGAACATCGGAACCTTGACGGCGAAGCCGACGAACATTCCGGCGAAGATCCAAATCTGCGTTGTGCGAGAGATATTCATGCCGTTCTCAATGAGGAACGGAATAGAGAAGCTCTCAGCACCTGTCTTGAAGAACAATGCAAGGAACGCGACCAACATGAGTGCAGATCCGAACATCGTGTACAAGAAGAACTTGAGAGATGCGTACTGGCGATTTTCGCCACCCCATACGCCGATCATGAAGTACATCGGAAGCAGAACGAGTTCGAAGAACACGAAGAACAGAACAAGATCGCGGGCGATGAATGTTCCGGCCATGCCCACCTGCAAGATGAGCATGAGGATGAAGAAGGCCTTCGGATTGCCAGGTGACGGCACGTGATCCCATGAGTAGATCATCACAAGAAGGGTGATCACCATCGACAAGATGTACAACGGAAGACTGATGCCGTCGAGGCCGATGTAATACGTCGACTTGATGATCGAGATCCAGTCAGCCTGAGCGACGAACTGCATCTCTCCCGCCTTGTCGAAATCGAACTGCACCATCGTGTAAATGCCAACGACAAGTGTGGCGACGGCTGTTGCGATGGCAACTGATTTGATCAGTGCCTCTTCTGCCTTCGGTATGAAGAGCATGATGAGGATTCCGACAAGCGGCAAAAATGTGCCGACTGATAGAACCCAATTGTGGTCGCTTAAGACTTCCATGCTGGTTGCTCCCTAGGTATTGATGATGACGAGTACGAGGGCGCCGATGGCGGCTGCGCCGAACAACAACGCCCCATACTGATTGACTTTTCCGGACTGAATAGGACGAAGAACACTGCCGGCACCTTGTGCCGCGTTCCCCGTTCCATTCACTGCTCCGTCGACCACGCGTTGGTCGACATTGCGATACACCCAACCGGCAATTGTCTTGGCGCTGTTACCAGCAGAGGACTTTTTGGTTGATCCAATACGCACCGCGAGCAATTGGATGCGCGATGGAGTGGACAATGACTTTTTCGTACAAGGCATCGAGGTAGTACTTATTCACGAGGAATTTGTATCCCGCGCCAAGCACCTTGTTGCGCTCTGTGAGACCAACAAGTTTCTTGTTCTTACGCGAGTACAACTGGATACATGTCATCAAACTGATGAAGAAGCCAGCAAAGACGATGAGCATCGAGAGGCCAGCCTTTGACCACTTGAACGGCGCATGCTGCAATTGCGGCGCCATGCACACACCATCTGTCGGTGTTTCGGTTCCGCATGGCGAACTGTGACCAGCTTCTTCGCCATGAGCACCCTCTTCGCCATGTCCTGCTTCGCCAGGAGACTCGCCCGCGCCACCCACGACATATGCAATGCCTGTTGGGTTGACGACTTCGGCGCTCGGCTCGACCCACTTCTTGAAGTTTTCCCACTTCGCACCGAAGGGCGCAGCATTGATGAAACCAGAACCGATTGCGAGCGTGGCAAGAATGATGAGCGGTGCAGTGATCAGCCAACCGGATTCGCGTGGGCCGTGTGATGCATGGTCGTCGTGGCTGTCGTGTGCTGCATGAGCATCGTGTCCGTGATCAGAGTGATCATCATGTGCATCGTGCGCGCCATGGGCTTCTTCTTCGTGATGTTCGCCAGCGGAAGCACCACGTGGCTCACCAAAGAACGTGAGATACGTGGCGCGCGTCATGTACGCAGCAGTGAGGAATGCACCTGCAAGACCGACATACATGAACACGTTGTATCCGTTGTGGCCAACGTTGTCGATGATTTCGTCCTTTGAGAAGAAACCAGAGAATGGAAAGACACCGCACAGAGCAAGTGTCGAGATCATCCACGTGGAGAACGTGATCGGCATGAACTTGCGCAGGCCGCCCATGTCTTTCTTCATCTCAAACGAGTGATGCGATGCGCTGTGGCTGATTGAGCCGGCGCCAAGGAACAAACAAGCCTTGAAGAATGCGTGAGTGAAGATATGGAAGACGGCGGGCAGGAATGCTCCGGCACCGAGTCCCATCATCATGTAACCAAGCTGGCTGACCGTTGAATAGGCCAACACCTTCTTGATGTCGGTCTGCACGAACGCAAGCAGTGCAGCAATAACAATCGTGATGCCACCAATGACAACGATGAAGTTGGC
>JBEAXB010000113.1:0-4215 GCA_041160045.1 Actinomycetota bacterium | reverse complement strand
CATTGCGCCCTCCCAATTCCTGATCACATCAGCAGTAGCATGAGACCAACGAAAGGGTTTGCTATGGCTGCAGGAATTATTACTCTCACCAGTTCCACATTTGATGAGGTGGTGAACAGTTCAGAAACACCGATCCTTGTTGACTTTTGGGCCGAATGGTGTGGACCATGCAAGCAGATCGCACCGATTCTCGAGCAGATCGCTGCCGAAAAGCCCGGTCAAATCGTCATTGCCAAACTCAATGTCGATGACTACGGCGACATTGCTGGTCGCTTCAATGTCATGAGCATCCCCACCATGTTGTTGTTCGACAAGGGTGAGATCAAGACAAAAATCGTTGGTGCGATGCCCAAGGGTCGCATGCTCGAGGAGCTCAACCCATTTCTTCCAGTTTCCTCATAGCTCCTGGACAACGCGGTCCCGCGGTCCACGATCTACAGCGGCGTTTATCGGCAGCAGGTTTTCTTGCGCCGGGCTCTGCTGAAGACTCCACTTTTTGCGCACGCACTCACGCTGCGGTTCTTGCATTCCAGGATTCGCATGGTCTGACCGTCTCTGGTGATGTTGATGAACAAACGTGGTCATCGTTGATTGAAGCATCGTGGTCGCTCGGCGAGCGTTTGTTGTATCTGCGCACACCGAACATCCGCGGTGACGATGTTGCCGAACTGCAAACGCAACTCAACCGTTTAGGTTTTGATTGTGGTCGTGTTGATGGCATCTACGGCGCGCGCACAGTTGCTGCGATTTCAGAGTTCCAGCACAACATCGGTATCGAAGAAACTGGTATCTGTACCCCTGAATTCATTGAGGTTTTGCATCGCATGGGCTTGCAGTCGGGCGCTGGTCCCGGAGTTGCAGTCGTGCGTGAAGCGATTGCCCTTGGTGATTCCGACGCTCGTGACGATGCTCGAATTGTTGTCGGTTATTTCTCTGGCGGTGCACATCTGGCGATGGCGATTACTCGTCGCGCCAAATTGGTTCATCCACTCACATCCACTGTCGACTCTGATGCATCGGCGCAGGCTCACGCGGCAAACCACAGCAATGCAGATGTGTACATCGGATGTGAAACATCATCTGATGTTGGCTGTCTGATTTCGTATTACGAAGTGCCCACATTCGTCAGTGCGGGTGGGCGCAATCTTGCGCTGCGCATTGCGGCGGCTATCTCGTCGCGTGTTCCCGAACTCTCGGTGCGCACACAAGGAATTCGCCATCCGGTCCTACGCGAAACACGAATGACGGCCGTGTTGTGTTCGATGGGGCCGACAGAGTTGGTCAATTTGACGAGCCATTCGGTCGCTGCGGCAATTGTTGACGCCATCGACGCCTGGCGCGAAGATCCACTGCTCGAAATCTGAGTTATCCACAGGCTTTCCACAGCTGTGCACAACTTTCAACCATCACCTCACAGTTCAGGTTGATACTTCTGTGGATAACTACGCCGTTGTAGTTCGAAGCAGTTTTACTGCATTCCCTCGGTCATATGACGATAAATGCGCTCCAGATCAACAAGATCTGCAAACTCGATGCCAATACGACCACGCTTGCCAGCCATCGAGACCGACACCTTGGTGTCGAGGAATTCGGCCAAGAGATTCTCGAGTTCGAGTAATCCGGCAGGACGTAGCCCTGGCTCAGACTTTGCCGGCTTTGGTTTATCAACCCCTGGCACCCCATTGCGTACAGCATCTTCGGTGGCACGCACTGACCAACCATCGCGCACTGCCATTGCCGCAAGTTCTTCCATGGTGGCCGCACTAGCAGCCCCCAGTAGCGCTCGGGCATGACCTGCAGCCAAGCGACCATCGGCCAAATATCCCTGCACTGCTGCGGGCAGTGTCAGCAAACGCAAAGCATTGGTGACCGCGGTGCGGCTCTTGCCGACGCGCTTGGCGATTTGTTCATGGGTCAACGAGAAGTCTTCAGACAACTGTTGGTAGGCAGATGCCTCTTCGAGCGCTGTGAGGTCTTGACGATGCAAGTTCTCGACAAGCGCCTGCTCCACCGAACCAAGCTCATTGATCTCGCGAACAACCACCGGAACGTTGGCCAATTTTGCACGCTGTGCTGCGCGCCAGCGGCGCTCGCCTGCAATCAGTTGGTACTTGCCGGGCGAGAGTTCCCGCACAAGCAGTGGCTGCAGCACACCAATCTCTTTGATCGACTTGGCCAAATCACTCAATGAATCCTCATCAAAATGAACACGCGGCTGATTCGGGTTTGGCTCAATTGCCGCTGTTGGCACATCGCGCAGAGCCGATGCAGGCAGGTCTTCGCGCGGTGCGGCTTTTGCAGCGGTCTTGTCTGTCGACTTCTCCGATGCTGGCGGGGTCTTTTGTTCGGCGGCGGGTTCTTCCGCCCGCGATGTCGGGATGAGGGTGGAAAGTCCTCTACCTAGCTTTCGGTGTTCGGCCATTGCTCAGCTCCTTTGCTACGGCCCGATAGGCCTTTGCTCCTTTGGACGTGCTCGCGTGCTTGAGCACCGAACGTTCCATCGATGGTGCCTCGGCCAGCTTGACGTTGTACGGGATCACGTTCTTAAACACCTTGTCGCCAAAGGCTGAGCGCAGTTCGTTCTCCACCTCGGTGGAGAGCTTCTTCGTCCCCTCCGACATGGTGAGGAGGTAATGGGAAATCTCAAGGCCTGGATGCAGGGCCATCCGCACTTGTTTCACCACTTCGCTGAGGTCGCGCAGGCCTTCAAGAGCAAAGTACTGGCACTGCACGGGAGCCAGGATGGAATCCGCTGCCATAAAGGCGTTGACCGTCAAACGGCCAAGCGTTGGCGGGCAGTCCATCAAGATGTAGTCCCAATCCTCGCGACAGGAGTCGATTGCCTCTTTCAGGCGGGGCTGCGGGAACATCTCTGCCACCAGCTGGGCCTCAACCTCGGCCAGCATTTGGCGGGTAGGGGCCGGGGCGACGAACAAGTTCTTTTCAGCAGTGGGCTCGATAATGGTGTCGAGGGTCTCCTCGCGACGCAGAACGTCAGCAATGGTGGGGGCATCTTCGGGCGGATGAATGCCGAGACCTGAGGAAGCATTGCCCTGAGGGTCAAGGTCGATGATCAGGGTGCGAAAGCCCAACTCGGCCAATGCGGCTCCGAGATTGATGGCGGTGGTGGTCTTGCCGACCCCGCCCTTTTGGAGTGAGATCGCGAGGACGACTGTGTCAGAACCATTCATGGGGTGCACTCTCCTGCTTGATAGCAACTGATTTGGACAAGGTCAGTGTAGATGCAGCCTGTGGACAACGGGTGGATGTCCACCGATGTTTCACGTGGAACGTTGAGACTTTTGGGCGGCCTTCAGAATGTTTCACGTGAAACGTTTGCACCTTTGAAAACCTTCGGATGTTCCACGTGGAACATTGGCCAGCCCAAGAAACTTATGGCTTTGCGGTGAGACGCACCACTCCAGCAAGGAATTCAGGTGGGTCAAAACTGGTCCTCTGGAGCAAGTCTTCGGTCCATCGAGACGGGTCCGGCGAGGGGGGTTCAGAGACAATCAGTGACCCTCCGTTTTTTAGGAGGGGCCGCGCGAGGGCGGCGGTGACCTCGGGAGATCCGAACCCTCGACACACGACTGCGTCGTAGGTGCCGCGATGGTCGGGGTCGATTGCGAGGTCGGCGATATCGATGGTGATGGTCGCCACCCGATCGGCGAGCCCCATTGCTGTCACTCCCCTCGCCAACTCGTCCATGCGAGTTTCGCGGCGGTCGGCCAGTGTGATGGCAAGATCGGGCCGATCGACTGCGATGATCAAACCTGGTACTCCGCCACCCGTGCCGATATCAATCACCCGTCCGGTGGTCGATGACAGCGCATCGACAAACTGGCGGGCGTGGGCAATCACGTCGGGGATCGGCATGCGGCCAAGGGTGCCGAGGCGTTGGGCGGCAACGAGTACCTCTTCGAGGCTGCGGCGGGGTTCACTCAACATGTGCCTGGAGGTTAGCCAGGTTCGCCCACTGGTTGCTGGCTTTGGGGGAAAAGCAAAGGACCCGCCTTGCGGCGGGCCCTTTGGCAAGTATCTGAATTGCTACTGATTATTCAGCAGGCTCAACCACAACCCGGCGGCGAGGATCTTCGCCCTCTGAGCGGGTGGTGACACCTTCGAATTCAACAAGGGTGTCATGGACAATCTTGCGATCAGCTGATGTCATTGGCTCAAGCATGCGCGATGAGCCAGTTTCCTTCACTTCTGTTG
>JBEAXB010000295.1:0-2686 GCA_041160045.1 Actinomycetota bacterium | reverse complement strand
TCAAACGCAGCGTCGAGTTGTACCGAATGCGGCGTGGACAACACAGGGTTGCCGGCAACCGTGATGAGCCCGCGAATCTGATTCTCGCCAGGTGTGAGAATCTCTTCGCCCATTGCGGAAACGGGATACTCGCCCAGCACTTCTGCCTTCTTGCTGACACGGCTGTGTCCGCGACCCATTGAAAAACCCTTGCCAATGCCGCCTGCGCCGCGCGTTGTTGCGCTTCCTGTTGCAGGCATGGTGAACATCGCACCACCACGGCTGTCGATGTTGCCCGAGATCACATTGATTGCATCGATGAGCCATGCGTTTGTCGTGCCGAATTCAACGGTGTTTACACCGATACGGCCGTACAGAACTGCTGTTGGCGCGGCCGCAATCTCACGCGCGATGCGCTCTGTGGTTGTCGCAGAAATTCCTGTTGCACCTGCAACGCGTGCCGGAGTGAACGGCGCAACAATGTTCTTGAATTCCTCGAGACCCGACAACAACGACATGATGCGCGGCTCGACCTTCACGAGGTTTTCCGCAAACATCACATTGGCGATTGCAGCAAGGAACAAACCATCGGTTCCCGGACGGATTGATACCCATTCGTCAGCGGCATCGGCGGTGCGCGTGCGACGCGGATCAACAACGACAATTTTTCCGCCACGAGCCTGAATGGCATCCATGCGGCCAGGGAAATCTGGTGCGGTGCACAGACTGCCGTTCGATGCATAGGGGTTTGAACATGTATCCACCTGCAACGTGTTTTGGAACCTGGTCAACGGTTGATGCACTGAACACGTTTCGGGTTCCCATCGCCCGCAACATCACGGCACTGAAAAGCTGCGGCGCCAAGTTGTGCGCATTCGGATTTCCTAAATATGCAGACAACGAACCGCGACCATGACGCTCGATGACACCGGTGAAGCCGTCGTGCACTGCCTGCCATGCTTCTTCCCACGACACCTCGACATGCACGCCATTGCGCTTGATCAGCGGTTTGCGCAGACGGTCCGGGTCTTCATGAAGCTGCTTGAGTGTGCTCCCCTTCGGGCAGATGAAGCCATGACTGAAGACATCTTTCTGATCACCTCGGATGCGCACAATTTGTTCGGTGGGAGAAACAGAAATCTCCAGACCACAGGTGGCCTCACATAACGGGCAGGTGCGGAAAACGGTGCGGTTCACATCGGTGGTCATTCCCCTACCTTTACACGCCCACACCCCGTCACTCGCACTGAGCAGATGACATCCATCAGCCCCCGCACCCACAGTGTCGAGGTCTGCATGATCACCACCCCTGACGGCGTCATTGATGTGAACGGCCGCTCGGGCGCCCTCGGCGGTCCGCCTGATCAGGCCCGGCTGCGCAGCTTGCGGGCGCAGGCCACATCGGTGCTCGTAGGCGCTGGTACTGCTCGCACCGAAAACTATGGTCCTGCATCGAAGCAAGGTCTGCAGATTGCAGTTGTCACCACATCGTGCGCACTTGATTTCACATCTCCGCTCTTCACATCGGGGTGCGGCATCATTGCCACCACCGTCAATGCCCCTGCAGTTCCCGTACACAGCATCCGTGCCGGTACAGACATCGTGGATCTGGCAGCAATCATTGAGCAATTACCGTCAGGCATGGTGCAGGTCGAAGGTGGACCACGCCTGAACGCTGCATTGTTCGAAGCAGACCTTGTCGATGCAATCAATCTGACCGTGTCACCGCGCATCGGCGGAGTTCGTGGCGCATCAATCAGTGAGGCTCCACACGAGTTGCGAAATTTTGCGCTTGCATCGGTCACAACCGACAGCGACTTTGTGTTTGTTCGCTACGAGCGAATCAGGTCTGCTTGAGCAGTGCGAGTTCGCGGCGAAAGTCTGCGGCATCGTCAAAGTTTTTGTACACGCTTGCAAAACGCATGTAGGCAACTTCGTCGAGGGCCTTCAACCGTTCGAGCACTGCATGACCAACCGTGGACGATGTGATCTCTGTGCCGGCAGCTGCTGCCAAGCGGGTGTCGTCTTCGACCAGTTCGGCCAAGGCATCGACCTGCTCATCATCAACGGGGCGACCCTTGCATGCAGAGCGAACACCAAACACGACTTTTGCGCGATCAAACGGCTCGCGTGAACCGGAACGCTTGAGCACGAGAAGCGGTGCGCCTTCAAGCCGTTCATAAGTTGTGAATCGATACGCACATTCAGGACACGCACGTCGGCGACGAATAACCGAGCCATCTTCGGCTGGTCGAGAGTCGATCACCTTGGTGTCGTCGTGAGGGCATACGGGGCAATGCACGTTGCCACTATAAGTGCCACAGCTTTTACATTCTGTTTGTTTTCCCTATTTTTACGGGATTTTTTGCTGATTTACGGAATGCGAATGACTTGGCCTGGCTCGATGCTGGAGCCATTGGCACGAACCAATTCGATGACTAGTTCTGAGATATTGCCCTGAGGAACGATGGTGCGGGCGATATCCCACAAGGTGTCACCCGGCTGGGCAATCACCGAGCGAGGGATGATCTGCTGTTCGACTGCTGGGTTTGACGCAAACGCGCCAGTGGTGATGAGAGCCGATGCTGCTCCGAAAATCAGCACTGCTCCGACAACGCGGCGGCGGCGCTGGAATGTTTTGAGGCTGGGACGGGGGCGAACAGCGATTCGGCTGCTTGAGGAGAAGAGGAGGGGATCAATGGTGGTT
>JBEAXB010000112.1:0-4250 GCA_041160045.1 Actinomycetota bacterium | reverse complement strand
CCAGACCCTGGTGCCAATACTGCGTTTTGTGCTTCTGTCCATGACAATGCCATTGGTGTTCCCCTAGCCCCGTGTAAGTAGGGAGAAGTCTAGGTGTGGACGCGCCATGCGTCACATTCTGTTCGAGACAGAATTTTTAGGCTGCGCGGCGCTGGCCGTGATAGCGGCGCAGGTATTCCTGATTGCGCAATTGCACCAGGACGTAGCAGTAGGCAGCAAGCCCAAGGAAAGCCACGGTGAATCCGTAGACCATGGCGGTGCTGCCGGTTGTGAGACCAAGGAACAATGTGACGGCGTTGGCGGCCACCATTCCGTACAGAACGTTCACGCGACGGCGGCGAACAACTTCGCGCGGCGACATGAATGCGGTTTCGGATGCGTAATGAGCGCGAGGCAACTCGGCGGTGTGATGGGTGCGACGGTGGCGCGGTTCTGCTTCAAGCATTCCGTCACTAGCTACAAGGCGCGGACGCGATTGTGCGGGACGTGATTGCATCGGGCGCGACTGCGCAGGACGTGGCGCCATGGACTGGCGAGCCATCGGGCGAGGAGAAGGAGCAAGAGGGCGAACCATGGCACGCATAGGACCCTGTGTACCTGGCGCTTGCGAGCGTTGCAAGGTATTTAACTGCCGACGAAAATCGGAAACCGAAGAGACAGCTCCACCATCGAAACGTGAGCGCAAGAGGGGCGGCAAAAGCACCGCCATCCACATGGCACCGATAATGAGGAGAACTAGTTGGCTCATCTACGCAAGTACACCTTGACTAGGAAATAGAAACAGTCGACCGTGGCCGAAAACCGATACTGGATGTATGGGTTAGTGGCGTCCTAAGACGCTTGTTGAAGCCTAGTGACCTTTCGGATGGGTCGCTCCCATTTGGACCACCAGCACCCCCAAAATCAACCGTTTTGCCTCAAAATCGGCCAAAACTGCCTCAAATGGTCACTTTTCACACGACCCAGCAGAGGTCATTCGGGCCGTTGATAGTCGCCCGAGCGTCCGCCGGACTTCTCCCACAGGGCAAGATCTGCGATCACCATCGACTTGTCGGCGCTCTTGCACATGTCATACATCGTGAGAGCAGCAACCGAACACGCAGTCAGTGCTTCCATCTCGACGCCGGTGCGATCGGTGGTCTCCACGATCGCTTCAATCGCGACGAAACTTTCCTGCACCGTGATGTTGACGGTGACGGCACTCAGCATGAGCGGGTGACACAACGGAATCAAGTCGCTCGTGCGCTTGGCGGCTTGGATGCCAGCGATGCGGGCAGTGGCCAACACATCACCTTTTGGCAACGACCCAGACGCAATGGCTGCGGCCGTAGCTGGCTGCATTCGTACTTCACACCGAGCAACTGCGCGACGCGACGTGATGTCCTTGGCCCCCACATTGACCATGTGGGCCTGGCCCGATTCGTTCAGATGACTAAAGGTGGGCTCGCTCACATCAGCAGGTTATCCCCCCATGCCCACTGCTCTCTTTCCCGGCACAATCCCTTGCCGTCCCCAATCGAAAGGATTTATCATGACAATCAGCGAATCAGATCGGCTGACAATGCTTGCCGGTTTGCAAACTCACCTCGGAGGCTTTGTGGCGGACACTCTCATGGAACACTTACCGCCCGGTGGCTGGCACGATGTCGCACGCACGACGGATATCGATCGCCTACGTGACGAGATGATTGCCATGCGCCAAGAACTACGTTCCGAATTGCGCGAGGAAATCAGTGGACTGCGCACTGAACTGCGCGAGGAAATCAACAATCTGCGCATCGAGTTGCGCGGCGAAATCAGCGAATCGCGGATGGAGCTACGCAGTGAAATTCAAGCGTTGTCAGATCGGCTCGATAGCGCCACCAGATGGATCATCGGAATTGCGCTGACCTCGACCATCAGCATCATGGGCACGCTCATCGCGGTGCTGATCACGTTGCTCAATCAGTAAGGCCTGGCTTACGCCAACTTCAAGAACAGTTTCTCTACTTCTTCGAGGTCGAAGCCATCGCGCTTTGCCTGCTTCGGGTCTTGCAAACATTGCTGAAGACCAGCCGACAGAAGGCGAAAGCCCACCTGATCGAGAGCCTTGCTTGCAGCCGAGACCTGCGTGATGATGTCGCGACATTCGCGACCATCTTCGATCATGGAGCGCACGGCGCGCACTTGGCCTTCGACGCGAGCGAGGCGCTTCATCAGCCCATCAAGTACTTCTTGGTCGATCTTCATGGCAGTCTCCTCCGCAACACGGTTTGATACCCCAGAGGGTATCGTAAATATCAGACGAAAGGAAGTCCCATGGTCTTCGAACAATTTTATCTGGAGTGCCTCTCTCACGCCTCATATCTCGTAGGTGACACCACCACTGGCCACGCCGTGGTGGTCGACCCCCAACGCGATGTCCAGCAATACATCGATCGCGCTCGCGAGCTGAACCTCACCATCACGCATGTGCTCGAAACTCATTTCCATGCAGACTTTTTGTCTGGTCACCTCGAACTTGCCAAGGCAACCGGCGCCACGATTTGCTACGGCTCGGCAGCAAAGCCTCAGTTCCCGGCTCATCTGCTCGAAGACGGCGAACGCATTGTTCTCGGTGATGTCGTCATCGAAACCCGCCACACACCGGGCCACACACCCGAGTCTGTTTCCTATGTTGTGTTCGAACATGCGGACGATGCAGCCCCGTACGGCGTACTCACCGGTGACACCTTGTTCATCGGCGATGTTGGTCGCCCCGATCTGTTGGTCAGCGTTGGCAAAACTGCGGACGAACTTGGCCACATGCTCTTTGCTTCGATTCAAAACAAACTGCTCACGTTGCCCGACCCAACTCGCGTGTTTCCCGCCCACGGCGCGGGCTCTGCATGCGGCAAGAACTTGTCCACCGAAACATCGTCCACCATGGGCGAACAACGTCGCGACAACTATGCCCTCCAGTTCACAAACGCCGATGCATTTGTTGCTGCTGTCACTGAAGGTCAACCCGATGCTCCGGGCTACTTCATCTACGACGCCGTGCTCAATCAGAAGGACCGCGATACTCTCGATGAACACGCAGAGCCTGCTCGCATGTCCATCACCCAAGTGATCGACGCCCGCGATGGCGGCACGCAAATCATCGATACGCGCGAATCACAATTGTTCGCCACCGGCCACCTGCGTGGCTCGGTCAACGTTGGGCTCTCTGGCCGTTACGCCGAATACGCCGGTTCGGTCATCTCACCGACAGACGACATCGTGATCATCACGGAACATGGCCTTGCCACCGAAGCAAAGGTGCGTCTTGCGCGCATCGGATACGACCGGGTGATTGGCTGGTTCCCTGTCGATGATCTTGCCGATGTTCCGTCCGAAGTCGATCGTGCCTCGCGATTAACAGCGGGCGAGTTCGCAATACGACGCAGCGAAATTCCAACCCTGCAACTGGTCGATGTCCGCGGTGAAGGCGAATTCATGATTAATCATGTTGCCCACGCTGTCAACATCCCCGTTGCACAGTTGGATAAGCGCATGAGCGAACTTCGCTCAGATGTTCCGACTGTTGTGTATTGCGCCGGCGGCTATCGCTCATCCATCGCAGCAAGTGTTCTGCGAGCCAATGGTTTTGCCGATGTCAGCGACGTGCTTGGCGGCTTCGAAGCAATTCTGCAGGTGCAGAACTAACGACGCCGCCACGGCCAGCGCACTGCGCGCTTGCCCAAAAATGCAGCAACGCCTTCACGCACTTCACCGGATTTATCCATCTCGGTTTCCCAGTGCAAGGTGGTGGTCGGCTTGACCTTGCCATCGCGCACCACTTCATCGATCATTGCCTTGCTCGCCACATGGGTGAGCGATGAGCGCTCAAGCAATGTTGTGATTAGTTCGGTCACTCGCGCCTCGAGTGCATCGCTGCTGTGCACTTCATCAACAAGCCCGATGCGCAATGCACGAGTCGCATCAATCAACTCGCCCGTGTACATCAGGTGCTTTGCGCCAGACCCGCCAATCACACGCACCGCACGCTCGAGTGCGTTGGTCGGATACACAATGCCCAACTTGGCCGGCGTAATTCCAAACACCGCATCATCGGCACTCAGGCGCAGATCGCATGCAGTTGCAATCGATACTCCCCCGCCCACACAATTGCCACGAATCACTGCAATGGTTGGTCCGGGGAAATTGGCAAGTGCTTCTTCTGCTGCCCAGTTGATGCGTGCGTATTCGCCGCCTGGGCCATTGGTCAACTCTGTGATGTCTGCACCGGC
>JBEAXB010000111.1:0-4264 GCA_041160045.1 Actinomycetota bacterium | reverse complement strand
TGGCTGCACAACAACGAACTGGTGCGTTTCCTGCCCGTCAAAATCGTGAACTCACCTGATGCCATCGCCAGCAATCGCAACATGGTGAGCATCAATGGCGCCCTCGCCGTTGATCTTGCGGGCCAAGTTGTCGCCGACACTATTGGCGGCACTCAGTTCAGTGGCATTGGTGGCCACGAGGATTTTGTTTCAGGTCCCGGACTCGATCTCACCGATCGCAGTCTTGTGTGTCTTCCTTCCACCAGCACAGTGAATGGCGCACTCACCTCCCGAATCATGGGCCAATTACCAACAGGCAGTGTGGTGAGTACTCCTCGACATCAAGTTGATGTCGTTATCACCGAGTTCGGAATTGCCGAACTGGAAGGCGCCAGTATTCGTGAACGCGCCCGTGCACTTGCCGCAATTGCGCACCCACAATTTCGCGACGAGTTGCTTGCTAGCGCCGAGGCGTGGCCGAAAGATTAGCCATCACAGAAGAGACAACGCCGACGACTGTCACTAACGCGATGCCACCGACGGCAAAACCCGCAAGGATGTCGGTGGGCCAATGTGTGCGCAATAGCCACGACGAAATTCCAACGACAATCCACCCGATTGCAACAATGGTGTAGAGAACCTTGCGCAAGATGGGACGTTCCTGCGTAACGAACCAGGCAACATAGCCCCACAGTGCTACGGCATTTGCGGCATGACCAGATGGAAACGCCATCTCGTCGGTTTCTAATCGCATGAAGTCGAAGTAGTCGCGAAGTTGATAGGGAAAGATGCGTCCGACCGAAATCTTGAGTGCACCGGCGATTCCAGTCTCGAACACGAGCACAAGCACGAATCCACCGATTGGTAACCATGACTTCCTGCGCCACGACAACCAAGCGAGCCACGGAAGACAGATGGCAAGGATGATGCCGCGTAACCCAAACATCACTGTGACTGAGAAAATATCTCGGGATGCGTTGATACTGCGAGCCGCTTCGTAGGCAGCGCGATCAACACCAGAAAACCAGCCGATACCGACCACCTGCTGCACAAGCAACGCAAGAGCAAGCGTGAGCCCAGCGGTGTAGGCAGTTAGTCGGCGGGAGGTCAACATCGCATCTATTTTGCCTTGTTCTCGGGCACGATGCGTGGCACACCCGGATTCTTGTTCCCGGTGATGAATCCGCCGTGAAATGCGATTAGAACTGGCACATGAGCACATATGTACAAGGCAGCCCAGAATGGTTTGCACAAGTCACAGAAGAGGTCATCGACCCTTCGCGGCCGATTGTCGACCCACATCACCATCTCTGGCCAGTCGGTGGAGCTCTTCCCTACGGGCTGAATGAATTGCATGGCGATACCGAATCGGGTCACAACATCACGAAGACAGTATTCATCGAATGTGGTGCCGGTTATACAACCGACGCACCAGCGCATCTGGCTCCTGTTGGCGAAACTGCGTTTGTCGCTGCCGAAGCCAAGCGAGACCCATCCCACCTCATCTCCGGAATCATCGCCCATGCTGATCTTCGCCGTCACGATGTTGCCAGCATTCTTGATGCTCACGAGTCAGCAGGCGGCGGCCTGTTACGTGGCATCCGTGATGCCTTGTCTCGTGCAGATCATCCGGAAGTCTTGGCCATTCCAGGGAATGCTCCGAAAGATCTGTACAAAGATGCAGACTTTCGTCGTGGTGTTGCACTTCTTGGCGAACGCGGACTCACATACGATTCGTGGCACTACCACTATCAGAATCAGGAATTCCTCGAACTAGCTCGTGCAGTACCCGGCACCACAATGATCCTCGATCACTTCGGCACTCCGCTCGGAGTTGGGCCTTATGCAGAACATCGCGAAGAGATTTTTGCCCAGTGGAAAATCGACATTGCGGATATCGCTCGATGCAGCAACGTTGTTGCGAAGCTTGGCGGACTCGCGATGCCCGACAATGGTTTCGGTTGGCACGAGGCGCAACGCCCACCGACATCAGACGAATTTCTCGCAGTGCAACGCCGTTACTTCGAACACACAATCGAATGTTTCGGACCATCACGATGCATGTTCGAGTCCAACTTCCCCATCGATCGCTTTTCGCTTTCCTACACTGTTGTGTGGAACGCCTTCAAAAAACTTGTCTCGTCCTATTCCGAGTCGGAAAAAGACGATATGTTCCGAGGAACAGCCACTCGCGTCTATCGCTTGTAGGTCAGATTCTCCAGAAACCACTGGTGCAACAGTGAGAACCCTTCGTCCATCGTGACGTGGGGTGCCCATTGCAGGTCATCCCGCGCCGGTCGCGGATCAAACCAATGAGCAGTTCCGAGTTGTTCGGCAACGAACCGCGTCAGTGGTGGTTCACCGGCGCGAAGCCGAGGCCAGACCCATTCCATGACAGAGCCAATCCCCAATGCAAGGGTTGTCGGAATGTGGCGCGGTGAAAATGGAATTCCCGCAGCAGTGCAAATACCAAGCATCAACTCGTAAACGGTGCGAGGTTCTCCGTTGGCGATGACGTATGCATTACCGGCACACGCAGCTCCTGGCTTCGCAGCATCGACTGCAGCAACCAAGGCTGCTGCGGCATTGTCGATGTAGGTGGCATCGACTAGCGCACTGCCACTTCCCACCATTACAAGACGACCTTGCTTCGCACGTTCAATGATGCGTCCCACCAATTGTGTGTCGGCCGGACCCCATACAAGATGCGGACGAATTGCCACAGATGCCATGTGACTGCTGTTTGCAGCCAGAGCTATCTGCTCGGCAACAGCTTTTGTCTCTGCGTAGTACGAGCCTTTTCTCCCGGTCACTGCTGGTTCTGCAGGAGCGCCGATGATCGACACTCCCGAATGTGCAACAGAAGGCGTGGAGACATGCACGAATCGACGCACATTGTTCACCTGAGCTGCAAGCAACATATTGGACGTTCCGTCAATGTTGACTTCTCGAAATTCTGCAGCGGTACCCACGACCCCGACACGGGCAGCTCCGTGGATGATCGCATCGCAGCCGTGCGACGCCTTTTGGACCGCATCAGTGTCGCGAATATCAGCAAGTACTTGTTCGACATCTTCAGCACCAACGAATTGCGCCCTGTTGCGCTGCAGACACACCACTTCGTCCCCGCGTTCATGAAGAAGTTGTGCCACGTTGCCGAGCAACAAACTGCGGGCTCCGGTCATCAAGACCTTCACTGTGAGTCTCCCGACAAAATCCGTGCCATCGTCAATCCGAGCGCGGTGCGATCAATCTTTGAGTTGTGCCGAATATCAACAGGCAATTGTTTTGTGGTGTACACAGCGGCAATCAATTGTGGTGCGACAGCGGCGCGCACCGCTGATGAAAGTTCTGCGTCTGCTGGACCATCGCCCTTGCCTTCCACCACGATGACTACCTGCTGTACTCCGATCGGACCAACACTCACCGCCGCAGCGCGCCGCACATTGGGCAATGTCTCGACTGCAATCTCAAGCGGAACGGGAGAGATGGTGCCGCTCGTTCCATGAATCAGGTGAACAACACGTCCTTCAATCCACAGATTTCCATCAACATCAACGTGACCGACATCTCCGGTGCGATGCCAGACATGTTCTTGTCCATCGGTTGTTGCCACTGGGCGCGCCCGTTGCTCAGTGAGCCACAAACGGTCGTACCCAGATGAGACCCATGGCGCCCGCACCAACACTTCTCCGGTGTCACCCATTCGTTTCTCTTCGACTGGTTCTGCCTGATTGATCGATGCAATCAGAATCTGAGCATTGGAAACAGGGCGTCCAACACACACACCTTTTCCATTCCCGACTGATTGCCGTTGCACGAGCGAGATATCTGACACAGGCAATGCCTCGGTCATTCCGTAGGGAGTATGAATTTCTGCATGCGGCGCAAGTGACGCAATGTCTTCCAGTGTCGTGATGGGCACCGGTGCACCGGCCGACATGACCAAACGCACCTTGGAAAAAGCAGTCATATTTGTTGTTGCTGTCTCCACCACATTGTGCAATGCAGCGGGCGACGCAAACACCATGGTGGCATCAATGCGACCACATGCATCATTCAGAGCTTTTGCAGTGAGTGTGCTCGGAGACGTGACGTCCATGTCGGCGAGTCCGGTGCAGATGCCCAGAGCAGGGCCGTACAAAGCAAACGGTGCAAATGCCGCCACAAAGCGATCACTGCTCGTAATGCCATACGTGGTTTGCAATGCATCTCGTTGCGCACACAACTGACCATGTGTGTAGCGCACGCCTTTTGCCGGACCGGTAGCACCCGATGTGAACAA
>JBEAXB010000110.1:0-4686 GCA_041160045.1 Actinomycetota bacterium | reverse complement strand
AAGGCAGTGGTGACACCGAAGGTAAAAAAGGGAAAGACGATTTCTTTTTCAACGATCAACAAGTCGGCAAAGATCTCGGTACCTAAGGGCGCAAAAGTTGTGCTGACAGTGGTGAGTACGTCGAAGAAGATTTGTTCTGTATCAAGGTCAACAGTGAAGAGCTTGAAAGTGGGGACATGCACGTTGTCTGTTGCGGTGACGCCGAAGGCCACTGCGAAGGTGAAGAAACCAAAGACCGTGACGAAACGAACGAACGTAATCGTTACGAAATAGGTTCGCCTGGGTAGCCAACATCCCAGAGGGTGAGGCCGGCGGCGGGGGCGACTTGGGAGCCGTGGGCGCGGTCCCCTGCTAGGAGAGCTTCGCGCATGTCGCTTGGTGGGCGGTGCTTGAGCCCGACATCGACAAAGAAGCATCTCAAAGACCAAGATGTCGTTTCCTTCATCGATCCAGCGGGCCGAATAGACCCGGCGATGCATGGATGGGATGGGAGCGCCTTCGATTTGTTCTTGCTTGCGGCAAAAAGCAGAGAAATTGTGCTCGCCGATGATGGCATCGCACGCCAGGTTCATGAGTGGTAGCGACAGTGGCCGTGAGACATGCCAGGCGCGGTCGAGAAGCATGGGATCAGGCGTGTCGCCGTTATGCACCGTGTAGCGATAGCGCCGCCAGATAGCGCTGTAGCGCGCGTCGAAATCGTTATCCACCCATTCGGGTTCAGAGACTGCGATGTGGGGTTTGCACAGTGCGTTGACGCTGCGGATGAAAGTAGAAAGACGAGTGGTGGCAGGAATGTCGATCGTGATGACTTGACCACGTGCGTGCACACCGGCATCGGTTCTGCCTGCAACATTGATCTGCACTTTGTGTCTGGCGACGGTGGACATCACTTCGGTGAGAACACCTTCGATGCTGTTGATGCCTTTGTTGATTGCAAAGCCACGGAATTGTGCGCCGTGGTACCTCACACGCAAACGAACCCGCCGAAGGGCGGGTTCGTTTAGTAAAGATTGATCCGGTTGAGTCACCGGTATGGGCCTTAGACCAGTTCGATGCGCGCCACTGGCGCAGCGTCACCCTGACGGTTTCCGAGCTTCAAGATGCGGGTGTAGCCACCGTTGCGTGTCGTGTAACGAGGTGCGATCTCGTTGACAAGCTTCGCTGTCATTTCCTTGTCACCGAGGTAACCCTGGATCTGACGAATGCGATGAACACGCATTGGCGAATCTTCTTGAGCCTTCTTGGCCTTGGTGATCAGTTTCTCTGCGATTGGACGCAACACTTTGGCCTTGGCCTCTGTGGTGGTGATTCCTTCTGCAGCGAACAATGATGCAGCCATGTTGGCCATCATGAGACGTTGGTGCTGTGCACTTCCGCCAAAGCGTGGTGCGCGACGTGGTGTAGGCATTGTGGTTCCTTAATTCTTGCTAATTATGAACGAAGCGAAAGGCCGCGCTCATCGAGCTTCTGAATGATTTCGTCGAGGCTCTTCTGACCAAAGTTGGTGATGTTGAGGAGGTCGTCGATGTTCTTCAAGAGAAGTTCGCCGATTGTGTTTACTTGTGCGCGCTTGAGGCAGTTGCGTGGGCGCTCACTGAGGTCGAGATCTTCGATTGGAAGGTCGAGGTCGGGTACACCGACGTTCGCGCCAATTGGCTCGCTCAACTCGAGTGCTTGTGGCTCTTCTGACAGCGTTGCGATGAGTTCAACAAGTGAACGCAATGTTGCTGCAGCTGATGCCAATGACTCGCGTGGAGAAATCGAACCATCGGTCTCGATGTCGAGAACAAGACGGTCGTAGTTGGTGCTCTGTGACACGCGTGTTGGTTCTACTTCGAACATCACGCGACGTACTGGTGAGAAGATCGAGTCGATGGGGATAACGCCAATGATGCGTGACTCTGCGTCACGATCGGTTGACAAGTATCCGCGACCGCGCTCGATTGTGATGTCGAGTGCCAATTCAGAACCAGCGTTCAATGTTGCGAGGTGCAACGACGGGTTGAGAATTTCGATTTCGGCTGTTGTCGGAATGTCGCCGGCCTTGAGAATCATTGGACCCTTGACATCGACGCGAACAACAACTGGTTCATCGCTCTGTGTCACGACAACAACATCTTTCAAGTTCATGATGAACTCGGTGACGTCTTCTGTCATGCCCTTGATGGTGGTGAACTCGTGCTCGATGCCGTCGAACTTGACGGTTGTGATTGCTGCACCCGGAATGGATGAAAGCAATGTACGACGCAATGAGTTGCCAATCGTGTGGCCAAAGCCAGGCTCGAGTGGACCAACGGCAAAGCGCTGACGTGTTGGGTGATCATCGCCGATTGCTTCGACTGATGGACGCTGGATAACAAGCATGATTCGCTCCTAGGAAAAGACTGGGTTACTTCGAGTACAGCTCAACGATGAGCTGCTCGCGGACGGGTACATCGATGTGCTCGCGCTGTGGCAAGTCACGCACGGTGACTTGCTTTTCGCCGGCCTCGAGCCATCCGACAAGCGAACGGTCGAGTGTGTCGATGTTGTGTTGGATCTGAATCATCTCTTTTGCTTTTGGAGCAAGTGAGATGACCATGCCGCGCTTCACACGGAATGATGCGATGTCGACGCGCTTGCCATCAACCTGGATGAGACCATGGTTAACGAACTGGCGAGCCTGGGGACGAGTTGCACCCCAGCCTGCACGGAACACGATGTTGTCGAGGCGCTGCTCGAGAAGACGCAACAAGTTTTCGCCGGTTGGTCCGGACAAGCGTGTTGCTTCTTCGTACGTACGACGGAACTGACGCTCGAGTACACCGTAGATGTACTTAGCCTTCTGCTTCTCTTGCATTTGCGCGAGGTATTCGCTGCCTGCATTACGACGACGTGTGCGGCCATGCTGACCTGGTGGGAACGGACGACGGTCGAGTGCTTTTGCACCCTTGTCGTTCTCGTAAATGTTTGTGTTCAGGCGACGCGAAATGCGCACCTTGGGTCCGGTGTAACGGGCCATGATTAACTCCTACGACGCTTTGGCTGACGGCAACCGTTGTGCGGAACAGGAGTGACATCCTTGATTCCGGAAACTTCGATACCAAGATTTTGAATTGAGCGAAGTGCTGTGTCGCGACCAGAACCTGGTCCCTTTACGTGCACTTCAGCGCGACGAAGACCATGCTCCATCGCAGCCTTGCCTGCTTTTTCTGCAGCCATCTGTGCGGCGAAAGGAGTTGACTTACGTGAACCCTTGAATCCGACGCCACCCGATGAAGCCCAAGCAATGACATTGCCTGTTGTATCGGTGATGGACACGATTGTGTTGTTGAACGAGCTCTTGATGTGCACGATTCCCGTTGTGACGTTCTTGCGCTCACGCTTACGCGGACGACGTCCGCCTGCTTGTGTCTTGGCCATGGGTCTACCTCACTGCCTTCTTCTTGTTTGCAACCGTCTTCTTTGGTCCCTTACGTGTGCGCGCGTTGGTGTGCGTGCGCTGTCCACGGACAGGGAGTCCCTTACGGTGACGGATGCCTTGGAGGCATCCGATTTCGATCTTGCGCTTGATGTCCTGCTGCACATCGCGGCGCAGGTCACCTTCAACAGTGATGTTCTGATCTACCCAACCACGGATGCGGTTGATTTCGTCTTCTGTGAGATCGCGGACGCGAGTGTTCGCACCGAGGCCAGTGGCCTCACAAATCTTCTGCGAGGTCGAACGACCAATACCAAAGATGTATGTCAACGAAATTTCCAAACGCTTCTCGCGCGGAATATCGACTCCAGCTATACGTGCCATATTTTTATGATTCCTTCGTTGACTCTCTAGCCCTGGCGCTGCTTGTGCCGAGGGTTTTCACAGATCACCATCACGCGCCCATGGCGACGGATGATGCTGCACTTATCACAAATTTTTTTGACGCTTGTGCGTACTTTCATTGCGTTCTCACTTGAACCTGTATGTAATACGACCACGGGTGAGGTCGTAGGGAGTTAGTTCCACCTGAACTTTGTCGCCAGGAAGAATTCGGATGTAGTGCATGCGCATTTTTCCGGAGATATGCGCCAATACCTTGTGGCCGTTCTCGAGTTCCACGCGAAACATAGCGTTTGGCAAGGACTCAAGAATCGTGCCCTCAAGCACGATCGCATCTTCTTTTGGCTGAGCCAGGGTGGTCTCCTTGTTGGTTGGGACAGGATGCCCCCATAGCAGAACTGCAATAGGGGCGAGGGTCAATGCTATCGGCGCATTGTTCACACGCCAAGTGGCATTTACCGCCTTTGTTCGACCCCTCTGATGAGACGGTCGAACACTTCCTCAGGGGTCCCGACCCCATCCACCTGAATCAAACGGCTGGTATTGCCATAAAACTCGATGAGGGGCTGGGTCTGAGATTCGTACAGGTCGAGCCGGCGATTAATGGACTCCGGGGTGTCATCGTCTCGTTGGACGACGTCTCCCCCGCAGTTCTCGCAGGTCCAGGGTTTGGGCTCGATGCCTGAGGCTTGATAATTGGCTCCGCAGTCGCGACAGACGCGCCTGGCAGAAAGACGGGAAAGAACGAGGTCGCGAGGGACCACAAGGTCGATCACAACGTCGAGGGGGCGCTCAGCGACCACAGCGTCGAGCGAGACAGCTTGCGAGACCGTGCGAGGAAAGCCATCGAGGACATAGCCCCTGATGCGAGCATCGTCGTGGTT
>JBEAXB010000109.1:0-7537 GCA_041160045.1 Actinomycetota bacterium | reverse complement strand
GCGCCGGCAAACACTTGCCAGGCCAACAACGACTTTGCGACGAAACTGAGAATGATGTATCTCTTCTCGCCGTACAAGTAGTCAGCCCACTTGCCCTTGGCCTTGTATTGCTTCCATTGAACAATGGCAAAGCTATTAAAGAGGATGAAGAGGGAGATGACGATTCCGTACACAAATCCTGGAGTGGATGAATCTGACGGACCTTTTGGAGAAGCGATGTTGATCACTGTTGCAATCCACGGAATTGAACCGGCAATGCAGCCGAACCAGAAGGGAAGCATGTCGCCGTCACCTGGGGTGGTGTAGCGCTCTTGCAGCCAGCCAAAGAGAATCATGCACGCATTGACTCCGAAGATGGCGAGCAGTGCGATGTAGTCGGCGGTGCCATTGAGTTGGAGAATCACGATGATCATGATTGAAGACGACAGCGAATATTCGATCCAACGGTATTTGTTGATGTGGTGCGCGAGACCATCGGTGTACTTCGAGAACATCATTGGCGAGGCAACAAAGAAGTGGAAGAACGCTGACAGTGCCATGAACGCAGCAACCATGTACCCGATGTTCAGGTTCAGCAGATTGATTGGTGCGGAGAAATTTCCTGTTCCAGGGGCATCGGTGAGATAAATCGCATTGACGGGAAGAGAAGCATCGTTCGAGAGTGCGATGATCGCCAAAAATGACACCAGATGCAAACATCCAGCGATGATATTCAGTTTGCGAAGGCGTTGAAAAGAGATGTCCATGTCGTCATCCTCCCACAGTCCTCTGAACAGGCGAGAACCCCCTATTCAGGTCGTGGTTGCAGTGTGGAAGTTAGGGCTGCCAAGAGCCCGCATATCGCAATCAGGTACCAGCCGTTGCGAAAGCCGCCAATGCCATCAGTTGAGGTTTGAACAGTGACGACGATTGCCACTCCGACAGCTGCGCCTATTTGACGAAAGGTGTTGTTGATTGCTCCGCCGAGTGCGAACTGTGTTTGAGGTAGGCCCGTGACGGTGGCAGCCGACAAGACGGGGAAGGTGACCCCGATGGAAATACCGAGCACGAACATGATGGGCAACCATCGCGTCCATGGTGTCGGTGTCTCGCCAATGAGAATTGACTCGATGAGAACAACAATTGCAAACATCGCGGGTCCACCAATCAGAAGCTTTCTGAAACCAATGCGCGAAACGTAGCGTCCAATAGCGAATGATGTTGCTGCCACGATGACTGGAGCAAGCACTGAGAACCATCCGGCACGTAGAACGCTGTAACCCCAAATGGTTCGCAGAAACAGGACGTTATTCAGAATGTTTGCTGAGAAGGCAGCACCAAAAAGAAATGTGGAGATATTTGCCATGGTGAAGGTGCGTTCCCGAAACAGTGCGGGTGGAAGAAGTGGTTCGGGGTGATGCACGGATCGGTACGCAACAACGCCAACCAGAATGATTGCGACAATGAAGAGAACGACAACGGAACTATGGCTCCAACCAAATGTTTCAACGCGTGAGATGGACCAGACAAGCGAGGCAACGGAGATTGTGACAAGTATCGAGGCGAGGACATCCGGCTGAGAGCTATTTTGTTTCGGGGACTCGCGAACAACACGCCATGCCATCACGATCACGGCGAGACAAATAGGAACATTGATCCAGAAGGCGCTGCGCCAGCCGAAGGTTGAGACAAAGAATGCGCCGAGCGTTGGGCCAGAGGCAACTCCGAGCGCGCCGATAGCCCCACTCCATGCAACTGTTTGGCTGCGCTTCTCGATCGGAAATGCAGCGAGCAGCAAACCAAGCGAGGCCGGAGTCATCATTGCTCCGCCGACTCCCTGGACAGCTCGCCCCGCAATCAACATTCCCATTGCGGGGGCCAATGCGCACAGTAGTGAGCCGAGGAGAAACAGGACTGTGCCGTATTGAAACAGCCGCTTGCGGCCAACGCGGTCGGCAAGCCGTCCGGAGACGACGAGCAATGATCCGTAGAGAATGGAATACGACGTCACGACCCATGAAATCGTCGACTGGCTGACCCCCGGGAAACTCTTGGCGATTTCGGCGAATGCCACATTGACAATCGACATGTCAAGCGTCGAAATGTAGGAGGCAATTGCACAGACCGTGAAAGTCGGCCACGGACTGACGTTCTTCTTTCCCTGAATGGCCGTACCGTGTGCCGTCAAATTTCCTCCTGAGAACAAGAAAAAACTACATGGAGAATGCTCAACGGTCGTAGCCGAACATGGGTATCTGTTATCTATTGATCTCTCGTTGGAGAACAGTTGCACTCGGTTTCAGGTTGCGGTCCCTGTCAATGATTCCGAATTGAAGTTCGAATCCGTGGAGCCATTCGTAATTGTCGACTGCGGTCCAGTGAAAAAACCCCGTGATGTTGATATCGCGATTGATGGAATCGTTGGTGATCCGCAAGCCCTCTTCCAGGTATTTGGCGCGAAGTGTGTCGTCATTGGTTCCGATCCCGTATTCGGCCACAAGAAGCGGTACTCCGGGAATCTCCTCATGAAGACGGTCAAGCACGAGCGCTAAGCCATCAGCCCAGATCGAATAACCCAGTGCGGATTCCGGAGCATCTTCTGGGAAGGGTGCAAGTTGTCCGTTTCTCACACCAAAGGCGCAGTAGTAGGAAAACCCGATCATGTCGAATGAACCGATGAGGTCGGGGCGCACGATCGGTGGGCGATCTGCAATCTGAAATGTTCCGGTACGAAAGAGGTTGAGTCCGGCGTTCCAATTGCCTGCATAGAAACGGTCGACGAATGCGTGCGACTCCGGTTCGTCGTCCAAGAGCTCCAGGGTCGACAGGCCGAAGATCGAAGAAACTGGAGCGCCGGTTTTCTTCAGTCGGACAGCCGCCTCGGCAGTGGCCAGTTGCATCTGCTCGCTGGCTGTTCGCCACTCTTCCAGATCATTGTGGCCAGGAGACCAACCGCGACCGAGATATGCAGCAGTGGGGTAGTAGTTGGTTTCGTTGACGGGTTGCCACCCCTCGACAAGATCACCGAAAGTTTCTGCAATGAAATCAACGTGTCGCAACCAGTACCTTGCGCGATTTTCATCAACCAGAAACCCTCCGAGATCCGCAAACCATCGAGGGAGAGAAAAATGATGCAAGCACACCCAAGGATGAATACCGAGCGCCCTCGCCGACAACAGCATTTCCCGGTAGTGGGCAATGGCAGTCTCGTCGTGTTCACCGTCGCGTGGTTCGATGCGAGCCCATTCGATGGATAGACGATGATGTGTCAGTCCAAGTTCAGCCAAGATGGTGAAATCCTCGGCATAGCGGGTACCGAATCCGTTTCCAGTACCGGACATCGGTGCGTGTCCATTGCGCTCCCACTCAATCCAGTCTGATGCAGGTGCGGCACCTTCAGATTGGGTGGAGGACGCTCCGGTTCCCCACATAAAACCATCGGGCCATGTTCGAGGCTTGTCAGGCATTGCTGTTCTCGTGCAGCCATGGTGTGATGCAGAGTCCAATAAGTAAGCCCTCGGGGCCGAGAAGTCGGGCGATTGTCTGCCCCCATGGTTCCATGCGCGTGTTGTGAATCAACACGTGGCCGGTTGATTGCAATTCTGCAACCGCTGCATCGACATCGACGACTTCAAATTCAATTGTTGCTTGGGGGATTGGGATGTTCGCTGGCCATTCGGTTGTTCCGAAACATGATTGGGCTGCGTCTGCAAGGGGCCACACGCCAAGATGCTTGCTGCCATCGAAACCATCAACTGCCAAGTAATCGCCCGATACCACCTTCAGCGGAAGACCGAGAGCGTCACGATAGAACGCAGCACCTTTGGCAGGGTCAGGGACGATTGATGCAAATCCGGCAATGAAGAGAATATTCATCTCGCCGTTCTATCAGTTCAAGAACCAAGATCACTAGTGATGCGTCCTGCTGCCAAAGTGACGGTGCGGGTGATGCGCACGGATTCGAGAAGCGAGCGGTCATGCGTGACAAGAATGACTGTCCCGCCGAATGTTTCAAGTGCTTGTTCAAGTTGTTCGATGGCAGGCAGGTCGAGGTGGTTCGTTGGTTCGTCGAGAACCAAGCAATTCGCGCCGTTGGCCATGAGTAGAGCCAGGACTCCGCGGGTGCGCTCGCCCGGAGACAAAGACGCAGCTGGGCGGTTCACGTGAGTGCGTGCTTCGGGAACAAGCAAACCAGTTGCCTGCATGAAGACTTCGAGCAGTGTTGCGTCCGTGAGTGCACCATCGTCATCACGACCAGCCAATTGGTTACGTGCTTGTTCGAGTTCTCCGATGACAACACCCGGGCCGATCCACTGCGAACCATCGGATAAAGGAATGCGGCCAAGAAGAGCACCGATGAGGGTGCTCTTGCCACTTCCGTTATGACCAACTATTGCAATGCGGTCGCCGAAGGAAACCTGCAGTTCGATCGGACCAAGGTGAAACGAATCAAAATCAATGTGAGCTGCCGATAGACGCGCGACAACATCCCCACCACGATCAGAAAGCGGAATCTCGAGGCGGAGCTGCCATGCCTCGCGTGGTTTTTCGACCTTTGTCAGTCGTTCCATCTGCTTGTCTGTGCGCGCAGCTTTGCCAGCAAGCTGCTCGGAGGAGTTGAGCTTCATGTTCTTGGCCATCTTGTCGCCATCGCCCGGCTTCTTCTTGGCCTTGCTGACACCTTGGGTTGCCCATTCGCGTTCGCGCTGCGAGCGACCAGCCAGATCTGACTTCTTTGAGTCGTACTCTTCGAAATCAGTCCATGCCTGCTTGCGTGCCACTTCGCGTTCGGTGAGGTACGACGTCCATCCGCCAGCGAATGTTGTTGCTGTGTGCTTGAACTCATCAAGTTCGATGACATGTGTGATGGTGCGTTCGAGGAATGTGCGGTCGTGGCTGACGAGCACGACGCCACCGGCGAGGGACGTGACGAACTCTTCGAGACGAGCAAGGCCGTCGAGATCGAGATCGTTCGTTGGTTCATCGAGGAGGTACACATCGAAACGAGACAACAGCAGTGCAGCAAGCCCGGCGCGCGCAGCCTCACCACCACTCAACACGGTCATCGGCCGCTCGAGAAGTGCAGGGTTCAAGCCGAGGTCGTCCCATGCCTTACCGATTCGCGAGTCAAGGTCGGCACCGCCAAGCGCGAGCCACAGGTCGAGTGCGTCGGAATATGCATCGCCAGCGTCCATGTCGCCTGATGCCATGGCATTTGTTGCAGCATCCATTTTTTCGCCAGCGACGGAAACACCAGTGCGACGAGCCAAATAGGCGCGAACGGTTTCATCTGGACGCCGATCGGGCTCTTGTGTGAGATAACCAACTGTTGCGCCATTCGGGCTGACACTGACGCGACCAGAGTCGGGGGCAATCTGGCCAGCGAGTGTGCGCAACAGGGTGCTTTTACCTACTCCGTTTGGGCCGACAACTCCCCAGCATTGACCAGGCTCAACCGTGAGAGTGACATGGTCGAGAAGGATTGCCGGGCCAAAACTGACTGTGATGTCGCTTGCGCGCAATGTTGATGCCATACCAGAGGACAACCCTAGGTGATAGGCAACCCCGCAATGATGTCTGCTGCGACATGGTGAATGGGGCGCTGTTCTTTGCGTGCGGCCACCCGAATTGTTTGAAACGCGGTGGGGAAATCCACGTGCATGCGTTCAGCAAGAATCCCCTTGGCTTGTTCAAGTAGAACTCGGCTGTCGAGTGCGGTTTGCAATTGGGCCACGAGTGTGCGGGATTGCAGAATCTGATTGGTCTGGTCGATTGTGAACGCTGCCAGGTCCGCGATGCTCTGAAGAATTGCGATGGCATGTTCGTCGAGTGGAGTGTTTTCGTTGCTGTGCAGCACGACAGCGCCAAGTGGTTGGCCATGTACCCGAAGGGGGAAGGCGTATTCACTGACAGTGCGGTGATGATTGCTGGTGATGGAGAACTCAGGTTGCAAAGAATGCATTGCTCTGTTCGCCAAGTATGGAACGTCCACGTTCTTGTCGACTACTGATTGCTGATGTTCTGTATCGAGTGATACGGACATGTCTACGAGTGATGCCGATCCGATAAGTAGCGCGGTGCCAGCCGAGATGCCAGACACTTCCAGGCATGCCAACAAGAGTGTGTGCAAACCGTCCTCATTGACAGCGTTGCTGAACACCTCGGCGACGTCTGCCAATGTTGCGGCAAGTTCCCTTGATCCTGAATCAATCAACAATGTCATGGTGACCCCTTTCGTTCTTCACTATCAAACTTGGTCAACAACCTGTATTCAAGAGAAATTCGTACCGATGATGATGAATAAAAGTACCGACTTAGCGATATCCACCGGCTTGGATGATGTACTGAGAATACTGATCTGCCCGAACCTCGAACTCGCGAAGGGTCATTCCGTACACCCGTTGAAACGATGCCTCAAAGTCTCCAAGTTCATTCGCATCTTCATAGAGAAGTTGCACACGCCCGATTCCTCCGTAACTGGCGAGCAGTAATTCGATGGCCGCTGCACCGCGCAAGTATTCACAGCCGCCGAGGGCAGCGCTGGTTTCTCGATACTCGGTGAGGCTGAGGCGGCATTGATCTGGCCAATTAGAAAATTTACGTATGCGAATGACGTGGTATTCCTCGTATGTCATCTTTCCCTTTGAAGCTCGAACAAGAGCGAGACCGCTCACAATTTCCGCCATTCCTTCTCGTAGCCAGACTGGTTCATTGACACCAAGTGGGCCGACTGTTGGACGATTGCGCACGACATGAGTCCATTCATGAGCAAGGCTGGAAATGTTGCGATTTACGATGAGGTAGTTCGTTTTCTTCAGTGGTGGTTCGGGCAGTGTTTCAAGTTCTGTGGTCAGTTTGATTCGTGGATTTGTTAAGAAGTAATAACCAGTCAAATTGATAACAATCACACGTCGATTGCACAAGGTTGCGCCCATCAGATACTGATCGTATGTCCGGCTTAAATTTGGGTCGCACTCCAACGAAGTAAGGGCGTCACGAATGAACTTTTGGCTTCGCGCAATGATGATGGTCCGTACAATGTTTGACTTGCCATTCTCTCTTGCCTGCAGAAGTTTTTCTTGCCTGCAGAAGTTTTGCTTGAGCAAGAGCATCAATAGCGATTGACAATGTCGGCGATGGTGTTGTTCCTTCTTCAATCATCCAGCGAACAGGAATTGGAACGATAGCGATACGAGGCTGCCACGTCGTTGCAATCCATTGCAGTCGACGGATTGCGTCAACTTCTGATTTTGACAACTTGGTGCGAATCGGGCCGTTGTAGTAGCCGTACAGAGGACGTGTCACGACAGTTTTCGTGGGTTCAAGAATTGGCGGATCCACCGTCGGGGCATGTGCATGCGCGACAGGTGAAAGTGAAAAAGAGAACGCTAGAGAGAGCGTAAGAATTCTTCGTCTTGCCACTTTTGCAGAATATAGAAATCGGCGAAAGTTAATGCATGCAAAACTACTTACGTGTGATGGTGGGCAGCCTCGGTACTTTTGTTCCTTGATTTGATTTTTCTGTGCAGATACCTTGCGCGTGTGGAGTTCGCAATAA
>JBEAXB010000108.1:0-5179 GCA_041160045.1 Actinomycetota bacterium | reverse complement strand
GCAGCATCTGCCTGTCGCTCGAGTGGACGCAACTGGCGACGCACTTCACGAATGAGGTCTTGCACACGCAACAAGTTCGCTTCGGTTGCTTCCAACCGGCGTTCGGCTTTTTCCTTGCGCTTGCGGTACTTGAGAATGCCGGCAGCTTCTTCGATGATTGCGCGACGATCTTCTGCACGTGCAGTCAGTACCGCGTCGATCTGGCCTTGGCTGATGATGACGTGCTGCTGGCGACCAACTCCGGCATCGGACAACAGTTCCTGCACATCAAGAAGTCGGCATTCAACACCATTGATTGCATATTCACTGTCGCCGTTGCGGAACAGAATTCGCGACACGGTGATTTCGGAGAAATCAAGCGGCAAGAGACCCGCGGCGTTGTCGAGTGTGAGCATGACTTCGGCGCGACCAAGAGCGGAACGTTTCTGCGTGCCGTTGAAGATGACATCTTCCATCTTTTGGCTTCGTACGGAACTCGGAGCCTGCGCACCAAGCACCCACGCGATGGCGTCGACAACGTTTGACTTGCCAGACCCGTTCGGACCGACGACAACGGTGACTCCGGGCTCCATCTCGAGGACGGTGGAATCGGCGAAGGACTTGAAGCCTTTGAGGGTGAGAGATTTAAGAAACACGGCGATACCAAGAGTAATAGACAGGCCCCGCGAACCTCTTATGGCGTTCTATCGCTGGCAGCGTGGGCAGTACGACGTGGACCTGCCGGCCACCATCGAGCGCCGAATCAGACCTTTTCCACAGGTCAGGCAACCTTGCCCTTCCCGCCCGTACACACGGTGTTGCTCCTGAAATGAGCCCACATTGCCTTCGATATCCACATACTGCGTATCAGTGAGCGTGGAGCCACCTGTCGGTCTCGATCTTTTTGAAACTGAGCGAATCGGGGGTGCGACTCCAGCGAAGACCCGCGCGATGCAGCACTTCATCGGCATAGATATTTCCGATGCCGGCAATGATGTGCTGGTTCAACAAAAGGGGCTTGAGTGCGCCGCGGCGACCATGCAATCGGGCAGCCAGAATCTCTGCATCAAACGGATCGGAGATCGGATCAACACCGAGGCGCGCCAACTCCGGCAGCACTTGCGCCGTGTGTGTTGGGTCATACACCACCACTTCTCCGAATGTTCGCGGGTCGACAAACCACATCTCATCTGCCACTCCGTCTCGCTGTGCCAACGGCAGCACGACATGTGTGTGGGCGGGCCGCACAGAACCTGTTGGCTCAACAAGTACACGTCCACTCATGCGCAAATGAATCATCATCTCGTCGCCCGAATCCAGATCACACAGCAAGTACTTGCCTCGCCGGCGCGCGGCGGTCATTGTTGTTCCACTCAACCCGTGAATCACCGCTTCGCGACCCACACGCCGAACTGAACGTTCACGGCCGACTTCGACTTCGCCAATTTTTCTGCCGACAACACGTGCTTCAATTCCGCGGCGGACTGTTTCGACCTCGGGCAGTTCGGGCATGAGAGGACTTAAACGTCGTATTTTTCAACGAGTGCGTCGTAAGCCTCGATGGCAGCCACCTGTTCGGCTGCCTTCTTCGTGCGCCCGTCTCCTGAGCCATACGCGACACCTTCGATGACCGCCGTTGCAGTGAACACGCGTTCGTGGTCGGGGCCTTCGCCCTCGGTGTCGTACGACGGAGCACCGATTCCGATGCGCGCACACAGTTCCTGCAGACGGGTCTTTGCATCGAATTTGTCGAGATTCGGAATTGCTTCTTCGATGGAATCAGCAAACAAACGCTTGACGAATTCGTATGCCGCCGGTGCACCACCATCGAGATACACGGCGCCAATCAGTGCTTCGAGAGCATCGGCAAGAATCGAGGACTTGTCATATCCGCCGGCGGCGTCTTCGCCACGGCCAAGCAGAATAAATTCGCCAATATCGAGAGTGCGCGCGATGTCTGCAAGTGCATGCATGTTGACGACACTGCGACGTAGGTCTGTCAGTTTTCCTTCGGACATCTCCGCCAAACGATGGAATGCAAGGTCTGCAACAACGAAGCCCAGCACAGCATCACCAAGAAATTCGAGACGTTCGTTGGTGACCGGTTCGTTGTTTTCGGCCTGCCACGACCGATGCACCAATGCCTGCCAGAGCCACTGCGGGTTTGTGAACTGGTAGCCGATGCACTCGGAACAGCGAGCAAGCCTGTCGTCATCGATGTCGGACACGGAAAGACTGTCCTACTTCGAGAAGGCGCGCACGATGTAGTCGACAGCGTCGGCAACGGTGCGAAGGTCTGCAAGATCATCATCGTCGAATTGAAAATCTGGCATCGTGGCCGAAAATTCCTGCTCGAGAGAGTCGACGAGTTCGATCAACGAAATGGAGTCGGCGCCAAGGTCGGCGGCAAAGGCCTGAGCCTCAGAGATGGAGGAAACATCGATTTCGAGAATCTCGGCGAGGTGCCCGCAGACAGAAGATAAGACTGAATTGCGATCGATGCTGGCCATGAGAATTCTCCTTGAGACGCGCTATGCAGGAAGAGTAGTGGAGATGGCGGCGCGTATCGCTTCCACCATTCCGGTCTCGACCATTTCCTGGGCGACCTTGATGCCATTGACCATCGCACGCGCACTGCTTGAGCCATGCGAGATGATGCAAACACCATCGACGCCGAGCAGAATCGCTCCGCCATACGTGTCGGGATCGAGAGTTTCGTAGAGCGGCAACAAAGCCGGCATGAGCGTGTTTGCTGCATCGGCATATTCTGGTTGACCAAAAGCGGCGAACAATGCTTTGACAACCGTGCGCAGACTTCCTTCGAGGGTCTTGAGCACAACGTTGCCGGTGAATCCGTCGGTAACGACAACATCGACATCGTCGGTCATCAGATCGCGACCTTCAACGTTTCCGATGAAGTTGATGCCGGGAGCCACTTTCAACAATTCGTAGGCTTCCTTGCGCAAGGTGTCGCCCTTGCCTGGTTCTTCACCAATGGACAACAAACCAACACGGGGATTTTCGACGCCAAAGCGACGCTGCGAATAGACAGAACCCATGATGGCGAACTGCACGAGCCACTCGGGCTGCACTTCGGCATTGGCGCCCGCATCGAGAAGAACAGTGGGGATACCGCCGGGAACAGGAACGGGAGTTGCGATTGCCGGACGAGCAACGCCATTGATTCGACCCATGCGCAGGAGCGCACTTGCCATCGTGGCGCCAGTGTTGCCAGCCGAGATCATTGCGCTTGCTTTGCCGTCGCGCACTGCTTCGGCTGCACGGACCAATGTGGAATCGCGCTTGCGACGAACCGACTGTGCCGGATCATCATCCATCTCGATTACTTCACTTGCGACAAGCAAGGGAAGATCACGAGTGTCGTCGAGCCCATCAGGGCCAACGAGAAGAATGGGGATACCGAGAGCGGCAGCTTCATGTGCTCCGGCGAGAATCGCACTAGGAGCATTGTCGCCACCCATCGCGTCAACAGCGATTGGCAACATTGTGTGTCTGACGATCAGTCGACGGAGATTGCGACGCGGCCTTTGTACCAACCGCAGGTGCCACACACAGTGTGAGGCAACTTGGCTGCACTGCAACGCGGGCAGGTGCTACGTGAAGGTGCTGTGAGGCGCCAGTTAGAGGCGCGACGCATACGAGTCTTCGACTTCGATTTCTTTTTCTTGGGAACGGCCACCGTGGTCTCCCTGTGTTAGCGGCGAATGCCCCTTTGACGGGGCTCAGTAATGATAGCCCCACATCGGTGAAAACCTATAAATCCGTGTCAGGAAGTGCGCCCTTGAGATTATCGAGGGCCGACCAGCGGGGATCTGCGACCGTATTGTCGCAATTGCACTGCCCTTCCGAGAGGTCTCGGCCGCAGTGAGGACAAAATCCGAGGCAATCCTCGCGGCACAAGGGTCCGAGAGGGATCGCCAGCAGGATATTTTCCCGCACCATGGGCAACAAATTGATCTGGTCATTCACAATCGTGAAGGCTTCGCGGTCCTCAGGATTGCGCTCGTAAATTTCGTCGAACTCAACTGTCAATTGTTGCTCGAGTGGGTCGAGACAGCGTCGACATTCCCCTGCCCATGTGACAACCGCGGTACCCCGAGCCTCCACACTGTTCGAAAAGGACTCGAGGTGAACTGCGACATCGACAGGCACATCGATGATGCGCGAGTCGGCAAATTCGAAATCTTCCATGGCGATGGACAGTGCAACATCTTTCGAGGTGCCCGGCCACCGCAGCAGCTCGACAACGTTGACAATCAGTGGCTGGGCCATAGCGGGCCTGCTTAGAACTCGTCCTGATCGAAGAAACCAGCAACGTCTTGTTGCTCGATTGGTTCTTCCGATTCGGGAGGTGGGGGTTGCGATCCGATGGACAAACGGTTGCGTCCGTTCGCAACGGTCTTTGACAAACGGTCGAGCAGGATTTCGAAACTACCGAGACGTTGATCGAGGAAATCCTCTGTCTCGTTGCGCAGACGGCGTGTCTCTTCTTCGGCGGCATCGATTACTTGGCGGGCGCGTGCCTCGGCGGCGCGAACAACTTCGGTGCGCTGCACAAGACGCTCTGCCTGCTGGCGTGCGGCGCCCAAGAGCTCGTCGGCTTCCCGCTTTGTTTTCTCAAGGAATTCCTGGCGTTCTTTCAACATCCAGCGGGCTTGGCGAATCTCTTCTGGCAAGCGAGACAGCGCATCTTCCAGGAATTCGATGACTTCATCGCGATCGATACGCGGCGTGCTGGACAACGGCATGCTTGGAGCGGTGGCGATGATGTCGATGGTACGACGCAGAAGAACTTCGCTCTCGCCCAATCGTGCCTGCACCGGAGCTGGCTGCGGATATGAATCGTCTGACGTGTCGTCGAAATTGTCAAAAGGCATTATTTGCTCCGTGGGGTGTAGATGCGAGCGAGAGCCTGCGTTGCAGCGGGTGGCAACATCGATGAAACATCGCCGCCGTGCTGGGCAATATCGCGAATGAAGCGACTGCTCACAAAACCGAATTGTGGTTGGCATGGCACGTACACCGTGCGCACGCCAGAAACAGCGAAATTCGTGTGAGCCATTTGTTGTTCAATCTCGAAGTCGCCCGATGTGCGCAGGCCCTTGACGATGAAATCTGCATTGGCGGATTGAGCCGCGTCGACAGCAAGGCCGGGAAATGCGCGCACGGTGACACCAGG
>JBEAXB010000107.1:0-4332 GCA_041160045.1 Actinomycetota bacterium | reverse complement strand
TCTGGCTCATTTGGGCCTCCGAAACACCTCTCCATCGGTCACAGGGTAGGTTTTATGGGTCATGAGAGAGCCAGAGAACATGCCAGGCACAGTCCTTGCAGCCAGATACCAGCTCGACCTCATCAGAGGAGAAGCTGCCGGGTCCGCATCCGGAACGATGCAGTTTGATGCAACCGACTTGTCGTCGCAAGAGGGCGTCTCGGTTCGTATCGTTCCGCTCGCTCAACTCATCGACCCCGCTCTTGGCTCCACCACACCCGATGATGCGTTGGCGCTCTTCGAACAACAAGTCGACGTGGCATCCAGTCTTCGTCATCCTTGCATCGAGTCGGTTCTCGATCATGGCGAGGTCACACTCGACGGCGAGCGCTACGTATTCACCGTCGCCGAGCGCCTTGCCGGCGGGTCACTGCGGGAATTTCTCGACCGCGGTCGTCGTCTCACTCCGTCGCAAGCCCTGATCGTCGGAGTCGATGTCTGTCGCGCTCTCGATGCCGCCGCCAAGATTGGCATCAGCCACGGCGACCTTCGCCCATCCCGTCTCGTCTTTGGCCTCGATCGTCGTGTGCGGCTCGTGGGCTTCGGAGCGCCTCTCAAGCCTCTCGACGCACTCGGGCTTGAACAAGCCACCTACGCCGCTCCTGAGCTCGCTGAGGGCGGACCACGCAGCGCTTCGTCCGACGTGTACTCCTTGGCGCTCATCCTCGTTGAGTCGATGACCGGAGATGTTCCGTTTGCCGCCGACACTGTCGCGTCGGCATTCGCAAATCGTGCGGGCAAGTTGTTGCCGGTCAATGCAGATTTTGGTGCACTCGCACAAGTTCTCGAACGTGCCGGTCGCCCGACTGCACCCGAGCGCTTCAGCCCGCGCGAGATGGGACAAGCTCTCGTGCAGAATGCAGAAAAGATGGCGCGACCAACACCAATCGATGTTGTTGGCACTGGGTTGTTCGATGCAGAAGTTGCAGCAACCGAAATTGCACCAGTCGTGGCTGGCGAAGCATCCGCATCAAATATTCCTCCGGTACCGAATGTTGCGGCCAACGAACCAATTCTGATTCGCACAACACCAAAGTTGAACAACGATCAAAGCGGCCCGATTGCGATTGCAATGATTGATACCGCCGACCCTGTGGGCGCACCCCTCACCATTGGCGGCGACGACACTGGTCCGATTGCACTCGATACAGATTCGCTGCGGGCACTTGCTGCTGAAGATCCAACATCGCAGGTGATTCGACCAAAGAAGCGTTGGGGTCGTCGCATCGCGATCGCCACTGTGCTTGTTGCTCTGATTGCTGGTGCAGGCGCTGGCGCGTATTTCACTGTTCTCAACCCGAAGAACCCTGTTCCTGCGCTTGCTGGTCTCACCGAGGCCGAAGCACGCAATCAGATTTCGACGTACGGCTGGGGAGTAGTCATCATCCAGGAGCGCAACGATGAAGTTGCCGCTGGTCAAATCATCCGTACCGATCCGGTTCTCGGCTCGAACCTTGCCAAGCGCAGTTCGCTCACTCTTATCGTGTCCGAAGGCCCGACATTGTCGGTACTCACCGATCTCGCAGGTCTGACAGCCGACGATGCCAAAACAAAATTGACCGAACTTGGTTTGCTCGCCGCTCCCATCGACATGAACGATGAAGCGATTGCAATCGGAACTGTTATCTCATGGTCTGTGCCAGATCAGCCAACATTGAAGGTCGGCGATTCGGTTGTGAAGGGAACAACAGTTGCCATCAATGTTTCTACTGGCCCCGCATTACGTGATGTGCCGAACCTTGTTGGCATGACACTTGTCGACGCGACAACCAAACTCACCGAACTCGGACTTGTTGTTGTCGAAGCTCCAACCATGGGTCACCCAGAAATTCCTGCCGGTCAGATTTCGATTCAAGTGCCTGTCGCTGCCGAAAAATTGGCACGCGGTGGCACTGTCACTGTCACTGTCTCAAAGGGCCAAGAGACCACTCTCATTCCAACGATTTATGGCAAGGACCTTGTCACTGTCAAGGAACGCCTCATCAAGTACGGCATGGTCATCGGTAAAGTCACCGGAAACACCAAGCGGGGCTTGAAGAGCGCCACGATTGATGGCGTGGTCGTGAAGAATTACTCACGCGTCATCGTCGGTAAGACCGTCGACCTCTTCTTCCCCTAATCTCAAGAAATCGGTCAAGGGCCGGTGATTCATGAGGAGGGTTCCATGGGGGCACTAAACGGACGTGTAGCGATTATTACTGGCGCAGGCCGCGGCATTGGGCGTGAGCACGCACTGTTGTTTGCAGCCGAGGGCGCAAAGGTCGTTGTCAATGATCTTGGTGGAGCAAACGACGGCTCAGGCGTTGATGCAACACCTGCACAACAGGTCGTCAACGAAATCATCGCCATGGGTGGCGAGGCAGTTGCGAACTACGACAACGTTGCTGATTGGGAAGGTGCACAGCGCCTCATCAATGCAGCGGTCGAAGCATTTGGCGACCTCGACATTCTTGTGAACAACGCAGGCATCCTTCGTGACCGCGTATTGGTCAACATGACAGAGGCCGAATGGGATGCAGTAATTGCGGTGCACTTGAAGGGCCACTTCGCTCCATCGCGTTGGGCCGCTGCGTACTGGCGTGAACAGCACAAAGCCGGCGTCACAAAGCAACGACACATCGTGCACACATCGTCCACATCCGGATTGTTCTCGAACCCAGGTCAGGCAAACTACGGAGCTGCAAAAACAGGCATCGCTACGTTCTCGCAAATCCTTGCAAAAGAGCTCAGCCGCTACAACGTGAAGAGCAACTCGATTGCACCTGCTGCACGTACTCGTCTGACAGAAGCAACACCAGGGCTTGGCGATCGCATCGCGGCACCAAGCAATGCAGCTCAATTCGATGAATGGGACCCCGCAAATATTTCGCCTCTCGTGTGCTATCTCGCATCCGAAGGATGTGAATTCACTGGCGAAACATTCTTCGTCAAGGGTGGCGAAGTCACACGTATTCGTTCGTGGGAACGTGCAGAGACCGTCGATCAAGATGATCGTTGGCAAGTGTCCGAACTCACAGCAGCAATGAAGGCCATGGCTACAGAGGTGAACAAGTAGGCGAGTAACCTTGTTACCTGCCTCATGAATCCCCGACACTCCGACTCCGAAGACCTCGAACCCCACGGTCGCGAATCAATCACCATCGAACAAGGTGGTGTTGATGAAATCTCTGTCGTTCCGTGGACCCTTATGGTCCCTCGTCGTTTGGCGAAAAGAGTTGGCCTCACGCGCAAATGGGCGACGCTGTTCGTTGTTCTTGCTGGGCTCTTCACCACAAGTTCCACCATCACCGTTCTGGTGGTATCGCTCGAGACAATCTCGAAGGATCTGAATTCTTCAGTCAGTGTTCTGAACTGGTCGATCACTGGCCCGATGTTGGCGTTTGGTGTGGTCGGACCCGCCTACGGAAAAATCGGCGATTTGTACGGGCACAAAAAGGTGTATGTCTTTGGGTTGCTGTTCGCCGGTATTTTTGCGGGCATGACCGTGTTCGCATGGAATGCGACATCCATGGTCGTCTTTCGCGTGTTGTCTGCCACCGCGGGCTCAGCCACTGGCCCGGCCGCAATGGCTTACATCAATCGTTTGTTCGAACCGAATGAGCGAGTGCGGCCACTTGGTCTGTGGAGTTTTGTCACTGCAGGCGCGCCTGTTCTTGGCGTGGTCATGGGTGCACCACTCGTCGAAACCATCGGCTGGCGCATGATCTTCGTGATTCAAACTCCGCTCTTGCTTGGGGCATCACTGCTTGCATGGAACCTGCTGCCGCAGACATCGCGCATGAAGAACGTGAAGTTCGATGTCAAGGGTTCAGTGACTCTCGGTGTCGGGGCAACCATGTTCTTGCTCACGATCAACCGCGGACATTCGTGGGGATGGACTTCTGCCCCGATCATCGGGTTCGGCATTGCCTCGCTGGTGTCACTGTGGTTGTTCGTGCGCGTCGAACGTGTCGCCGAGGCGCCACTCATGCCACTCCACTGGCTGCGTACTCCCAACATCATTTTGCCAATCACCATTCAGGCGCTCCTCAATTTCGCCTATATGGGTGGCTTTATCGTGGTGCCACAGATGCTTGAAGTGGGTCTTGGTTACGACTCGTCGCACATCGGTTGGCTTGTCATTGCTCGTCCGCTCACGTTTTCCATCACTGCACCACTTGCCAGTTTGTTTACGATGCGTGCTGGTGAACGCGCATCAGGAATTCTTGGTGCATCAGGCGTGATTGCATCGATGCTTCTACTTTCAAGCATCACAACGGGCTCATCAGATTTACTCATCATCCTTGGGCTCGG
>JBEAXB010000106.1:0-4351 GCA_041160045.1 Actinomycetota bacterium | reverse complement strand
TTCGGCCCGGGCAACTCGTTCGGCTGGCGCTTCGGCGTGGCCCTGCTCGGCACCCTTGCCGTTCTGCTCATCATGCTCATCGCCCTCAAACTCTTCAAATCGACGATGTGGGCCGCGCTCGCCGGCTTCTTCTTCGCAATCGACGGTGTCGCAATCGTTATGGCGCGAACCGCTTTGCTCGACACCATTTTGATGTTCTTCGTCTTGCTGGCGTTCTGGTTCTTGCTGCTAGATCGAGAGCGGCATTTCGGTCGGGTCTTTAATCGGCCATGGATGCTCGCTGCCGGAGTCGCCCTCGGAGCTGCCACCGCCGTCAAGTGGAACGGTGTTTACTTCTTGGCATTCTTCGGAATCGAAATTGATGCTCCCTCAGCAAGAGTGACCCAGTCACCGTCACTGATTTTCCACTCAACAGATTGGAGATCTTGCTTAGCAACGCCGAAGCCTGCGGCGATATCAACTGGTGCAATCGACAAATCCTGGCCACCTTGTGGCAGCACAATCTCGGTCACTGCCGGATCCGCAACTGCAGACTTCGCTGCGACTTCAGGGGCAACTGTTGTCTTGGTGTCCCCCACAGTTTCAGTTGCCGAAGGATAGGAAAGCGAAATAACGGTTGGATCTCCGCAGGTATGAGCCGAACATGCCACGACAGCAATCGCCATCTCAGAACCCGGAAGAAATGCTTCGGGATATTCACTCACGGGAATTGTGAATGTATCGATATCACGAACGTAGGCATCTCTGATTTCGCCATTGGGCTTATCGCCATCGAGGACGACCCACTGCAGTGAAAATGAGTCGACTTCAAGACCATTGGCTTGGGCACTTGGTTTCCAACTCACCTTCACACCCTCATCGGTGATTGTTGCTTCGACATCAGTCACGGGGTTTACCCCTGGAATAACAAGCTCAGTCACATTTGATGGCCGCGAGGAAGCTCCATCAGGTGACGATGCAATGACGCGGAACGATTGTGACTTCCACCCCAGCCATTCCTCGGTCAAAGATGTTTCCTCGCCGACGCAAATCGGCCACAAATTATCGACGATTTCGAAATTATCAGAAGACGACTCGACACAGTAGGTAAGCCCAGCAGTTGTCGACTCATCCCAAATTATGGAATAGGTCCCTGTGAGGCCGTCAAAACTCGACGTCACATTTGTTGGCGGAGCAAGCGATTGTGGCAGACAGTTCATCATCTCTTCTGTCTTTTCAACAGTGACAACGTCACTTAGTGCATCATTAAAGCCGCGCTGGTTTGAACCTCGCACGTTTATTGAAAGCGTGTCACCTGTGGCAAGATTCGGAAAAGCTCTGATCAAGTCACAACCCGACACATATATCTCGGTGACCATCCGTTTCGATCTGTATTGCCAATTTGAAATGTTCTTTATGAAACCGTCGGATGAAATCGCAACGGTATGAACAGCTAGTTCCTCGGGGTCCAGGTCTGCGGATGGTTTCCACTCCACATCAAGTCCGGCATTATCTGGGACTGCCTTCACATCGAATGGCGCGTAATCCTTCAGTTTCTCGGATCCCAATTTCAAATAGAGATGACGATCCTTGAACGGGCCTTCACCAAGTCCCAATGGATCAAATGCGATGGGAGTTCTCAGATTTCCATACAGACTGAAATCTGCATTTTGCACGGAAGACAGAATTCCCCCTGGGAGAAACGTCTTGAGAGTCCCGGCATTCGAACTAACCGATGCAATAGGTGAAGCGGCCAATGAAAAGGACAGTTGCTTGGCTTTTGGTTCAGTGACATTCACGTTATTGGCGTCGTACAGCCCAGCTGCCGTCCCGCCTTCCCGAGGATCACCACACTCTGCAGACACTGTTTCTGGATTGGTCGACTCCGCGAACTGAACGACGAAAAAGTCCAACTTTGATTGGTCGTCGACATTGCTGCTGAAACTTGCACTGTAGGGACACAGTGCCCAGGTACTTGCTGTCAAGTCATTGTCAGAACTGAAATCTCCCACCTTGCTCAAACTCAAATTGGAAAAAGCGCGCCTGTAATCACCTACCCAATTCGATGTGTTGGGAAAAGAGATTGGTATCGAGCTTTCAGTGTCAAGGTTGAGGTCGAACTCGACTTGGTATACCTCGTCGGAATCATCAGGAGTGATTGTTCCCGAATAATGAATCACATTTGTTTCCATCGCGGCATTTCTTTGCCGGTCACTGTTCGAATCTGAGCCACCGCACGCGGCAAGTCCGACCAGAGCACTCACGACAGCAAGTCTGATAAATCTTTTCTTGTTCATTTCTTTTCCTTTGAATACGTCATGGTCAATAGCTGCTCAGCCAGCGGCTCCGCTGACCCAGTAACTAAATCGAGTGTTGCTTGCGACCATTGTGAAGGTGCACAGCAATGACCCGGGCCCCGTGGGAAGAATCTCTGCACCAGCAGGCTGCGGGCCAGATTCGGCAACCTGAGGACACGCTGCGGGAGCGGCAATGGCACCGGGGTTATATTCAACAAAACTCTCTGGAGTCCAGGTGATGTAGTAGCCCGTTGATGTAACAGCCACGGTTATCGCAACAGTTGCTCCCACTTGAAAGGTGCCGACGCAGTCTGTCATCAGTGAAGTACATGTCTTGGTTGCACCCACGCTTGGGTTCATCGTGATTGTTCCAGATGGAGCCGAACCACCACCGTAACCAAACACAGTCAACGTCTTTGTCGGGACCGTTGTGGTTGTGGTGGTTGCTGCCACAGTTGTCGTGGTGGCCGCGACGGTGGTCGTAGTCGCTGCCACTGTTGTTGTCGTGGCCGCATTAGTGGTGGTGGTGGTTGATCCGGCAACGGTGGTGATGGTGCCACCAGACAACACAACCTTTACGCAGTCACCACTGTCGTAATTACCACGGGCTTGAGAAATCAAACAAAGAAAGATCGGTGAAGTACTGGTCGCGCGTGGTCGACGGAGGCTTGATGCGCCGACGACATTCGTGGGCATCTTGGTGTTTACAACTACTTTTCCGGCGCTACTTGCCTGAACAGTTTGCAGAATCTTCGTTGGTGGCGAGACAACAACTTGTACCCAGCTGTTCGGTTCGAATCCGGGCTGCGTAAACGACACCTTGTCGCCTTCGGTATAGGTCTTCTTGGTTGTCATCGGTGTGCCTACAGCTGCATCAGGAACTGCGTCTATTTGCTTTGCTGTTGGCATTGCTGTTGGCTTTTCCTGAGGTGTTGCTGCAATTGCGACCGCGGTTGTGCTCGTGGCGGCAACGGTTGTGGTGGTGCTTGCAACTACCACGGCTGCTTCACGTACTTCTGCTGGTGGCAGTTCGCCCTTTGTCGGTGGCGGGGTGAGATCGGGGGTGACAACTACTTCGGTCTTTTTCAAGTCGACATTGTTGGAGGTTGTTACAACGGCTCCAGTGTCTGTGCTGACAATGATCTGCGGAGTTGTGACGTCGGCGGTGACAGTCTTTGTCTCTGTGCCGATTGTGGCATCGACAACAATCTCAGTGTCTGTGAAATTGATGATTGTTGTATCGGCAGTTACTTGCGTAGCGAGGTTGTTGGCGGCAAGGGTCACCGTGGTGCCTGGGTCGTCGGATTGCACGCTTGTTTGTGTGAACTTGATCGGCTGACGGGCTTTCTTGCCCTTGGTCTGAATCTGCACAACGGACTTACCGTTCGAGACATAAGCCGATGCAGTTTCGGGAAGAGTTAATTCGAAGTCGGCGGAATCCGTGGTGAGAACGAATTCAGGAATGCTCACAGTCTCGCCACACGATGCACTACGAAGGCTGCGTGAATTGGTTCCTTCAACGGCCGTGACAGTTGAAGGAGAGAAAGTTCCGTTCTTTGTCTTGACAGACCATTCGACACCGGTCGAACGAATGAGAAGAACAGACTTGGTGACGGTTGCTTTGTCTCCACAAAATGGGCAGGTGGCAGATGTACGTGCTGTCATTGGAGTCATGTCGATGTCTCCCGCTCCCCCCGTCCATGCACATTCGTCTTTCTGTGGGTCTTTGCCGTTGAAAGAGAAGAACCATTTCTTGGCTGCAAGGTCGATCACGACAAAGCGCTCTTGGCCGGGCCAGTTCGAGTCGTACACCTTGATGACTGCCAGATCCTTCGAGGGAAATTCAATTGCATACGGCAGGACTGCATGGCCACCAGTAGGTGTGTACAAACCGAGGGAGTATTCCACCTTCCCTGTCTTCATGGTTGAGACCAATTCATTCACGATTTCTGAAAGAGACTTCTTCGCCCACTCGTTGGTTGCATCCTGCACTTCAGGCAGGAACTGCGTTGCGAATGCCCGCATGATGCCATGAGTGACATCGCCAGCATTCTGGAGTTCCTTTGTTGCGGGTG
>JBEAXB010000105.1:0-4363 GCA_041160045.1 Actinomycetota bacterium | reverse complement strand
TGCATCCACTCTGGCTTGTCACCAGATTTCGGCATGAGGTGCTGGCTGCGCATCAGATAATTCGGATTGAAGTTGTCGGGGTCCATCCATGGTCCGATCTTCATGTCCTTATCTTCGGCACGCAATCGAGGAGTCACACTTGTTGCGCCCTTCGCGTCCATGTGCTTGAACAAACGGGTGATGAAGTCGCCCATGATGTCGACGCGCAGTGTCCAACTGGCACGGAAGTACCCAAAGACCCACGCAAGGTTCGGTACACCACTGAACATCATGCCGCGATACGTGACCGTGTCTGCCCAGTTGAGCGGCGTGCCATCCACCTCGAACGGGATGTCACCAAGAACGCTCAGATGAAAGCCGGTGGCAGTGACAATGATGTCTGCATCAATGACAACACCAGTCTTCGTGATGACTCCGGTTTCAGTGAATGTTTCAATCTCGTCGGTGACCATGGAGGCTTTGCCCGACTTGATACCGGCAAACAGATCACCGTCTGGAACAAAGGCGATGCGCTGCTGCCATGGGCGATATGACGGAGTGAAGTGCTTGTCCACGTCGTAACCCTCGGGCAACAAATCTTTCACGGCGGTCAGGATTGTTTCCTTCACCATCTCCGGATGCTCGAACGACATCTTTGTCACTTGCTGCTGATCAAACAGAATCTTGCGACGAACGATCTCGTGAATCCATTCTTCTTTCACTTCAAGTTGACGAAGAGTGTCGGCAAGTTCATTTGCGTTGCGCCCCGTGACGAAATATGTCGGTGATCGCTGCAACACGGTGACATGTTCGGCATCTTTTGCCATGGCAGGAACGATTGTTGCTGCCGTTGCGCCGGAACCAATCACAAGAATTTTCTTGCCTGCATAGTCAAGATCTGATGGCCATGTCTGCGGGTGAACGAGGCGGCCCTTGTACGACTTCATGCCAGGCCACTCTGGGGTGTATCCCTCTGAGTGCTTGTAATAGCCCTGACACATCCACAAGAAATTGGCGGTCATCTGGAAAGTTTCGCCGGTGTCGCCGCGCAACACGTCGACAGTCCAACGATTTTCGAGGCTCGACCATGCAGCATGTGTGATGCGGTGTTGATAACGAATGTGCTTGTCGATGCCACTATCCGCAATCACCTCGGACATGTACTTCTTGATTTCGGCCGAACTTGCAATCGGCGCGCCAGTCCATGGCTTGAAGCGGTAGCCGAATGTGTACAAATCACTGTCAGAACGCACTCCGGGGTATGTATGCATGTGCCATGTTCCGCCGAAGGATTCGTACGCTTCGAGAACGACAAAACTCTTATCGGGCGACTGCTCGATGAGGTGGTACGCCGACCCAACCCCTGAGATGCCTGCGCCAACAATAAGGACATCGAAGTGTTCGAGTTTCGAATTCGCTGGTGCGGTGATGCTGTTTGCCTGAGTCATAACGACCTTCCAGATTGGCTTGCCATAATTCTACGACCCTCTGCCCATTGGCCTCATGGTCGAGAAAGGGTTTGGTACGCCTGACAAACCGCTCGTGCCATTGTTCCTAGTAGTTTTTCACTCGAGGGGGTTCTCATGTTCGATCTAATTATTCGCGGGGGCACGATTATTGATGGCACAGGCGTTGCAGCTCGTGTTGCCGATGTAGCAATCACACAAGGGCGCATCGTTCAGGTCGCCGACACCATCGTTGGCGAAGCAACCGAAGAGATCGATGCAACCGGCAAGTTGGTCACTCCTGGGTTCATCGACATTCATACCCATTACGACGGACAGATCAGTTGGGATACATTGCTTGAGCCATCAAGCGCGCACGGAGTCACCACTGTTGTTGTCGGCAACTGCGGCGTCGGCTTTGCGCCCGTTCGCCCTGGTCGCGAAGAGTGGTTGGTGCAACTCATGGAAGGCGTCGAAGACATTCCAGGCACGGCTCTCCACGAAGGAATCAACTGGGAGTGGGAGACATTTCCTGAATACCTCGATGCAATCGATGCGCGCAACTACTCGATGGATATCGCCGCCTATGTCCCCCATGGCGCTGTGCGTGGATACGTGATGGGCGATCGTGGCGCACGAAACGAAGATGCCACCGAACAAGACATTGCCGAAATGGCACAGATTGTCCGCGATGCACGCAAGGCTGGGGCCGTTGGCTTTTCCACTAGTCGCACCATGGGTCACAAAGCCAAGGATGGCCAGCCCGTTCCCGGAACTTTTGCCAATAGCGAAGAGCTGAACGCGCTTGCCGATGCACTTGTTGCCGGTGGTGGCGGATTATTCGAGGTAGCACCCGAAGTGTTGCCCGACGGAGGCGATCAGCCAACGATGGGTATGACAGAGGAATTGCAATGGATGGGCGATCTTGCAATGCGGACCAATCTGAAGGTCACCTACCTGTTGTTGCAGTACGCCACGATGCCGAACACATGGAAACAAGCACTTGATTTCTCGTCCGAGATACTTGCAAAGGGCGGTTACCTACGTCCACAGATTGCTGCACGCCCATTCGGCATGATGATTGGCTGGTCTGGTTACCATCCCTTCACCAAACGACCAACGTTCATCGACCTTGCTGCATCATTGTCACTTCCTGATGTGAAAAAGGAATTGGCAAAGCCGGATGTTCGGGCACGAATTCTTTCGGAGACCGATGCGCCGGTTGATATCACCGTGCAATTCGACGGTCTTGGCCCCCGCCTTGGCATGATCCCCCATCTCATCTACGCAATGGGTGACAACGTCGATTACGAACCAACACCCGAGATGTCGGTGCTGGCACTCGCAAACAAGGCTGGCGTCACAAGCGCTGAAATGGCGTATGACTTGTTGAACGAGAACAATGGAGATGCGTTCCTGATGTTCCCAACCCTCAACTATGTCGAGGAAAACCACGATGTCATCCACGAAATGCTCACCCATCCTGCGGCTATCAATGGCCTCAGTGATGGTGGCGCTCATGTTCGAATGATTTGCGATGCATCCATTCCCACCTATCTGCTCACGCATTGGGCGCGAGACCGCACACGTGGGCCACGCATCTCGGTGGAGGAAGCTGTCAGATTGCAGACAACCGCAACAGCCGAAGTGCTCGGGCTCACCGATCGCGGTTCTATCGCAGAGGGCATGCGCGCCGACATCAATGTCATCGACTTCGAGAATCTGCGCCTACTGGCACCGCATGCAGAGAATGATTTACCAGCTGGTGGTCGGCGTTTGCTGCAATCGGCAGAGGGTTACGTTGCAACCATTGTCAACGGCGTTATCACTCGTCGCAATGGTGCAGATACGGGCGAACGTCCTGGCCGGTTGGTGCGCGCTTAACCGATTCGTTCAAGGTGACGAACGTCCTTGACCAGTAACGGAATAGTCGAAGCAATCACAACGATTGTTCCGGCAACAACAAGTGCCGTGGATGCACCCACCAAATGAGTAAAGGGTCCCGCCAGAAAAAGACCAACCGGGGCAAAAGCCAACGAGCCGAATGCGTCGTATGAGCCAACGCGCGACAGCGCTTCTTGTGGCACATGAGTCTGAATCGTTGTCATCCAGTTCGCATACATCAGATCTATGGCTACTCCTGTTGCGCATGCCGTTGCACACAACACATACAAGGGCATCGGTACAGCTAACGCAAACATCCACAAGGCAGCAATGGGGGTGACACCCACTGCAAGCAGAAGCGGACGCCGAGGACGCAACCGCAGCGCCAAAACAGTTCCGCCAACGGCTCCCACGCCGAACGCAAACATCATGTAGCCCATGTCCTTTGCTCCCCGCAAGGCTTCCTTTGTCTGCACGGGTGCAAGAACTCCGAGAAACCCTTCAAAAGCCAAGTGATAAAAAGCGAACGAAGAAACAATCACGACCAGCCATCGACGCGAGGAAAATTCCACCCATCCTTCGCGCAATTGGGCAATGACTGACGGGCTCTTCCCTTCCGCAACAATATTTTTTGGCAGTCGCATGCGCAGCACCAATATTCCGGCAACGAGAAACGTGGCGGCGTCTACAAGAAGTGCCCACCCTGAACCAGATGATGACACCAAGACTCCGGCGATGCTTGCACCGAGTGTGAAACCAAGGTTTGCACCGACACCCAATGCTGAATTGCCCGCCTGCAAAAGATGCGTCGGCACGATCAGGGGCATGATTCCGCTGAATGCCGGATACCACAGTGCGTTTAACAGACCAAAGACAAAGCCGTTGAAGCAGAGCAGAGGAATTGATGCGTGTCCACTGATGAATGCGATTGCACTGATCGACACAAACACACTGCCGATGATGTCGGTGATGCCAACCAGTTGTGAGCGTCCGAAACGGTCGGCTGCGACTCCCCCAATCAGCATGAACAACACAAGCGGAATCATCTGGGCTGT